>JAJAYV010000276.1 GCA_026786045.1 Frankiaceae bacterium
GCGGCGCGCTGCGCGACCCGCCCGTCGGCCGCGACCGCGACCCGGCGCGAGCGGCGCGAGGCCTGCTCGCCGGCGAAGGCGAGCATCGACAGGGTGTATAGCAGGACCGACGCGAACAAAAGGTCGTCGGACAGTCCGGCCAGGGCGGTGCTGCTCACGCGGGCTCCTCGTCCAGGGGTCGTGCGGTCGAGCGGATGCGGCCCGACAAGCCGTCGAACTCCTCGCGGAAGGCCTCCGGTCCGGTGCGGGCCAGGCCGGCGACCTCGACCACGGTACGGCCGGCGGGCGCGTCACCGCCTGCCGGGGCAGCGCCGCTCACGCGCACCCAGACGCGGCGCCGCCGCACGAACAGCGACAGGCACAGCCCGAGCACCATCCCGACGCTGGCGACCAGCGCGACGATCTTGCCCGGGTCCTGGGTGACCTGGAAGGTCGCCCACTCGGTGGTCTCGACGAAGGTCAGGCTGCCACCGCCGGGCAGGTCCCAGGTCTCCCCCGGGGCGAGCCGCACGGGCGTCTCGCCGTCGCCGATCGGCTCGAGCCGCGAGCGGTCCTCGAGGTTGTAGACCGAGGTCGGCGCGCCCGAGTCGATGCCGAGATCGCCGCGGTAGCCGAGCACGGTGAGCGCAGGGTTCTCCGGCGCCGGGTAGACCGACGTGACGCGCCGGGTCTCGGGGTCCTGCACCGTCGTCGGGGTGAAGACGCCTTCGAAGGCGAGCTGCTCGCCGGCGGCGTCGGGCACCTTGATGACGCAGGTCGACAGGAAGGTCGGCCCCTGCGGCAGGCAGGCGACGGTCTGGGTCAGCTCGTTGCCCTCCCGGTCGACGACGAGCACCTTGGGCGCGTAGCCGTGGCCGAGCAGGTAGGTCTTCGCACCGTCGACCTCGAGCGGGTGGTTGACCCGCACGTTAACCGGCTCGAGGTCGTCGTCGGGGCCCTCGGCGTAGCGCAGGTCGGCGTCGAAGGTCAGCGCCCGGCCGCCCTCGTCGTAGGTCGCGCGGAAGTCGTCGAGCACGAAGTTGAACGGCACCAGCCGGGCCGGGTCGAAGCGCCGGCCGGGCTTGATGTCGTCGAAGGCGAGGACGGTGTTGGCGAAGCCCTCGCCCTCCTTGACGAGCACGGTGCCCTGGAAGCCGAGCAGCCCGCCCATCGCGATGCCGACGAGCAGCCCGACCAGCGAGACGTGGAAGATCAGGTTGCCGGTCTCGCGCAGGTAGCCGCGCTCGGCGCTGATGCCGCCGTCGGTCCGGACGGTGCGCCAGCCCTTGAGCTCGGCGGCCGCGGCGTCGAGAACCTCGCGCGGGGTCGCCGCCGACTCCCAGCGGTCGCTGGCTGGCATCCGGGACAGCACCCGCGGGACGGCCGGCGGTGGGGTCCGCAGCGCCTTGGCGTGCAGCCGGATGCGCGGGCCGAGGCAGCCGACGAGCGAGACGAACAGCAGCAGGTAGACCGCCGCGAACCACGGTGCGGCGAAGACGTCGAACAGGTAGAACCGGTCCAGGACCGGTGCCAGCGAGGGGTTCTCGGTGAAGTACTGCTGCACCGCCACCGGGTTGAGGCCGCGCTGCGGCAGGAACGAGCCGGGCACGCTCGCGAGCGCGAGCAGGAACAGCAGCAGCAGCGCGGTGCGCATGCTGGTGAGCTGGCGCCAGGTGCGGCGGGCGGCGGCGACCGCACTGCTCGCGCGGGCCGGACGCGGCGGCAGCGGGACCGGCGCGGTGGACATGCGAGTGGCGTCGGTGGTCTCCGTCGAGGCGGTCGTCGTCACGCTCAGACCACCGTCTCGAAGCTGCCGACCCAGCCGCGGACCTCGACCATAAGGTCCTCCCACGCACCGCTGACGAGCAGCAGGCCGACGAGCACGAGCAGCCCACCACCGACGCGCACGACGAGTCCGTAGTGGCGCTTGACGACCGCGAAGGCGCCGAGCGCGCGGCTGAACATCAGCCCGGACAGCACGAACGGCACGCCCAGCCCGAGGCAGTACGCCGCGGTGAGCAGCGCGCCGCGCGCGGCGCTGGCCTCGGTGAACGCCAGCGTCTGCACGGCGGCGAGCGTCGGACCGAGGCAGGGCGTCCAGCCGACGCCGAAGACCACGCCGAGCAGCGGCGCTCCGGCCAGCCCCGGCGAGGGCAGCCGGTGGAAGCGGACCTCGCGCTGCAGGCCGGGCAGCACGCCCATGAAGACCAGGCCGAGCCCGATCGTGACGACCCCGAGCACCCGGTCGACGACGGTCTTGTGCTCGACGAGCAGCGAGCCCAGCCCGCCGAAGAGCACCCCGCTGGTGACGAAGACCGCGCTGAAGCCGAGCACGAACAGCATCGAGCCGAGCAGCACCCGGCCGCGCCGCACCCGGATCGGTGCGGAGCCCTCCGTACGGTCTCGGACGGTCCCGGAACCGTGTGGAGGGCTCCAGCCGGGGGCGGCGGCGCTGGAGGTGGTGGTGGCGGGGGCGGCAGTGGCCAGCGCCGGCACACGGCCGGCCGTGCGGCGGGGGTCGCCGAGCTCCTCGCCGCTCAGCCCGGTGACGAAGGACAGGTAGCCCGGCACGAGCGGCAGCACGCACGGCGACAGGAACGACACCAGCCCGGCAGTCGCCGCGACCGGCACCGCGATGAGCATCGACCCGTCGCTGACCGCGCTGACGAAGGACTCGGTCAGGCCCACTCAGGCCTGCTCCGCGGCCAACGCCTGCACGGGCACGAGCAGCTCGTCGGTCGTCACCCCGCCGATGAAGCGTCCGGCGATCCGGCCCTGGCGATCGAGCAGCAGCGTCGTCGGCGGGACCTGCGGCACCAGCGCGCGGAAGCGGGTGAGCAGCACGCCCGGCTGGTCGTGCAGCGACGGGTAGGGCACGCCCTGCTTGCGCTCGAAGGCGAGCGCCTCGTCCCTGGCGTTCTTGACGTTGACGCCGATGAACTGCACGCCCTCGTCGGCGGTCTGCTCAGCGACCTCGACGAGGTTGGGCGCCTCGGCCCGGCACGGCGGGCACCACGACGCCCAGAAGTTCAGCACCACGACCTGGCCTCGGTAGTCGGCGACGTCGAGCCGCTCGCCCTCCAGCGTGCTGCCGTCCAGCGTCGGCGCCATCGGCCGGTCCTGCTCGGCGATCAGGCCGTTCTCGCCCGGGTCCACCGCCTTGAGCTGCGGCGTGCTGGGGCCCTCCGCGGTGGCCGAGCCGCTGCTGCACCCGGTGAGCGCGAGAACGCCGACGAGGGCAACCGACAGCAGGGACGTCCGGGACACCCGTCCAGTATCGCGGCAGTCCCGAGCGGCTGCCTACCGGCGTCGAACCGGGGTCTACGCGCCGGCGCCGGGGCGGCGGGAGGCTGCGCCGGCCGGCTCGCTGTAGGTGACGGTGACGATCCGGTCGTCCACCCACGTGATGCTCGTGAGCGACGCCAGACCGCACTGCCGCCGGTCCGGCCGGTGCCAGAGATTGCGGCCCTCGACGTAGCGGCGGACGGTCCAGATCGGCAGCTGGTGGCTGACGCACACCGCCTCGTGCCCGAGCGCCTGGTCGCGCGCGCTCTCGGCCGCGGCGAGCATCCGCTTGGCGATCTCGACGTACGGCTCGCCCCAGCTCGGCGTGAAGGGGTTGCGCAGCTGGGGCCAGTGCTGGGGGCGACGGAAGGCGCCGTCGCCGACGCCGACGGTCTTGCCCTCGAAGTAGTTGCCGCTCTCGATGAGCCGCTCTTCGCAGCCGATCGGCAGCCCGAAGCCCTCGGCGATCGGTCCGGCCGTCTCCTGCGCGCGCTGCAGCGGCGAGGCGATGACGGCGGTGACGTCCCGGTCGTGCAGCGCCTCGGCGGCGTCGCGCGCCATCTGCAGCCCGTCGTCAGACAGCCGGTAGCCGGGCAGCCGCCCGTAGAGCACGCCCTCGGGGTTGTGCACCTCACCGTGGCGCAGCAGGTGCACGGTCGTGCGGGTCATGCCCGGTCCGCCGCCGTCGGGGGGGCGATCAGCTCCGGAGCGTGCACCGCGGCGGCGGCGCGGGCGGCGTGCGGCAGCGCCTCGGCCACCCGCTCGAGCGCCCGATCGTCGTGGGCGGCGCTGACGAACCACGACTCGTACGCGCTGGGCGGCAGGTAGACGCCGCGGGACAGCATCTCGTGGAAGAACGCCTTGTACTGCAGGACGTTCTGCTGCGAGGCGGTCGCGTAGTCGACGACCGCGTGGTCGGCGAAGAAGACGCTGAACAGGCTGCCGGCGCGGCTGAGCCGGTGCGGCACCCCGGCGCTGGTCAAGGCCTCGGACGCCATCCGGCCGACGGCCTCGGCGGTCGCGTCGACGTGGGCGTAGACCTCGGGGGTGCAGTGCTCGAGCGTCGCCCGGCCGGCGGCGACGGCGAGCGGGTTCCCCGAGAGCGTGCCGGCCTGGTAGACCGGGCCCTGCGGCGCGAGTCGGGCCATGACGTCGGCGCGGCCGCCGAAGGCCGCGGCGGGCAGCCCGCCACCCATGACCTTGCCGAAGGTGAACAGGTCCGGGACGACGCCCTCGGTGCCGAACCAGCCGGCCGGGGACACCCGGAAGCCGGTCATGACCTCGTCGAGGACGAGCAGCGCGCCGTACTGCTCGCAGAGCGCCTTGAGCCCGGCGTTGAAGCCGGCCAGCGGCGCGACGACGCCCATGTTGGCGGCGGCGGCCTCGGTGATGACGACGGCGATCTCGTCGCCGCGCTGCTCGAACGCGAGCTGCACCGCGGCCAGATCGTTGTAGGGCAGCACGATCGTGTCGGCGGTCGTCGCGCCGGTGACGCCAGGAGTGTCCGGCAGGCCGAGGGTGACGATGCCGGAGCCGGCGCTGGCGAGCAGCGCGTCGACGTGGCCGTGATAGCAGCCGGCGAACTTCACGACCTTGCTGCGGCCGGTGAAGCCGCGGGCCAGCCGGATCGCCGACATCGTCGCCTCGGTGCCGGAGTTGACCAGGCGCACCTGCTCGGCCGGGCCGACCCGCTCGCAGATCAGCTCGGCCAGCTCGACCTCCCCGACGGTGGGCGTGCCGAAGCTGGTGCCCCGAGTGGCGGCCGTCTGCAGCGCCTCGACGATCGCCGGGTGGGCGTGGCCGAGGATCATCGGCCCCCACGAGCAGACCAGGTCGACGTACTCCCGGCCGTCGGCGTCGGTGAGGTACGGGCCGGTGCCGCTGGCCATGAAGCGCGGCGTGCCGCCGACCGCCTGGAAGGCACGGACGGGGCTGTTCACGCCGCCGGGGATCACCGCCTGGGCACGGGCGAACAGCGCCTCGGACACGGGGGCCTCGAACGGGTAGGTCATGGCGGGCATCCTGCCCGCTGCGGGCCGGCGGCGCTCACGAGGCTCGCGGTCGTCTACTCCGCGCGATCCGGCGTCCCGTCCCCGTCGTGCCCATCACCATGAAGACGGTGCCGGCCGGGGTCTGCGGCGGGCGTCAGCCCTTCACAGCCTCCTGGGTGCCGACCGCGTCGGCGAGGGCGAAGAAGGTCGGTGCCCACAGGCCGAGGAAGATGCCCAGGCGCTCGCCGTGCGCCGGGTCGCCCTTGGACTTGGCGCCGCGCCAGGTGATGATGCTGGCGGCGATGGAGCCCAGGGCGGCCAGGTGCAGGACGTCGCTGCTGATGCCGGTGGAGCGCAGGGTCTTGACGAGCACGGAAGTTCTCCTCGGGTCAGGCTGGAGCGGACCGGCCGGTCCTGCTCCCTCCTTGCACGCCCGGTGAACGTGCCAAACACGGGGAGCGGGTCGCCCTCAGCCCGTCTCGAAGCAGGACGTCATCGCCCGGACCATGAGCGGCACGTCGACGGCCGAGCCCAGCTCGCGGCAGGAGTGCATGCCGAGCAGCGGCGCGCCGACGTCGACGGTCGAGATCCCCAGCCGCATCGCGGTGAGCGGGCCGATCGTGGAGCCGCACGGCAGGTCGGCGCGCGTGACGAAGTGCTGCAGCGGCACGTCGACGTCGGCGCAGCGGGCGGCGAACCAGCCCCCGCTGCGCGCGTCGGTGGCGTACGACTGGTTGGCGTTGAGCTTGAGCACCGGGCCGCCGCCGAGCACCGGGGCGTGGCTCGGCTCGTGCCGCTCCCCCTGGGTCGGGTGCTGCGCGTGGGCCATGTCCGCGCTGACCAGGTGCGAGCGCGCGATCGTGACGGGGAGGTCCTGCGGGTCCGTGCCGCCCGTGGCCGCGACCAGCCGACCGACGACGTCCTCGAGGAAAGACCCGCGGGCCCCCTCCATCGAGCCGCTGCCGACCTCCTCGTGGTCGTTGGCGACGACGAGCTGGGTGTGCGCGGCCGGCGCGGCGGCGAGCAGCGCGAGCGTGGCGCTGTGGCAGGAGCCGAGGTTGTCCAGCCGCGGCGCCGCGACCCAGGAGCCGTCGATCCCCGTGGCCGCGCACGGCTGGGTGTCGGCGAGCACGAGGTCGTGGCCGAGCACCTCGACCTCCGGCACGCCCGCGACCTCCGCCAGCAGCGCGAGCAGCGACGCGTCGGCCGCGGAGTCAGGGCCCCAGACCGGCACGAGCTGGGTCTGCGGGTCGAGCTTGAGCCCCTCGCGCACCGCCCGGTCGAGGTGGATCGCCAGGCTGGGCAGGCGGATCGGCCCGCCCGGCAGCCGCACCAGGCGGGTGTCGACCTCCCCGTCGGGCCCGCGCACGGCGAGCCGCCCGGCGACGGTGAGCTCGCGGTCGAGCCAGGTGTGGGCGAGCAGGCCGCCGTACGGCTCCACCCCGACGAGGCGGTAGGCGCCGCGTCGCACGTCGTACCGCGGGCGGACCTTGAAGGTCGGTGAGTCGGTGTGCGTGCCGACGATGCGCAGCCCGGCGTCGGGCAGAGGGGCGCTGCCGACGCGGAAGGCGATGACGCTCCCGCCGTCGCGCACGACGTAACGCGCGTCGCCCGGAGCCAGCGTCCAGCGGTCGCGCTCGGTCAGCTCGGAGAAGCCGCCGTCGGACAGCCGGCGGACCATCTCGGCCACGGCATGGAACGGGCTGGGCGAGACGTCGACGAAAGCGCGCAGGTCGGTCCCGGCCTGCTCGGCGGTGAGGCTCATGGGCTGACCGTACGTGCGGCCGGCATCAGCTGAACAGGCCTCCGCCGCCGCCGCTGCTGCCGTGGTTGTGCGTCGGCACGACCGGTCCCTCGCTGGCCTGCACGACGAGGAACCCCTGGCCGGAGAAGGCCAGCTGGAAGGCCTCGCCGCTGCCCCGGCCGATGAGCGCGCTCGCGCCCGCGGTGCGCACCAGCCGGGTCTGCAGCGTGCTCGACCAGGCGATGGCGGACTGCAGGTCGGCGAAGGTCGGCGCCTCGCCGGTGTTGAGCACGACGGGCGTCCCGAACGCGCTGACGACCAGCCGGCCGGCGCCGCTGAAGACCATGTTGAAGACCCCGCCGGACAGCGCGGAGGCGCCCTCCACCCGGCGGATGTCCCAGGTCAGCGTCGGCTCGAAGGCCAGCACGTTCGCGCCGTTGACGGTCACCCCGTCGTTGCCGTCGAGGTCCAGGATGTGCAGCTCGTTGGCGTCCTGGGCGAGGAAGACGTCGCCGGTGCCGCGGCAGCGCATGAGCGGCACGCCCTCGCCCGTCAGCGCCTTCTTCAGGAAGCGCCCGACCCCGCCGGCGCCCTCGTACGCGAACTCGACCGAGCCCTGGTAGGCGACCATCGCGCCCTGCCGGGCCAGCAGCTCGCTGCCCTGCAGCCGCGCCTTGAGCATCCGCGGGTTCTGCAGCGACAGCGACTCGTCGCTGGTGCTCTCGAGGTTCTGCCCGAACAGCTCGCTCCGCATGGTCCGAACCTAGCCCTCGAGGACCGTCGCGAGCGCATCGTCCGGACCGAGCTCGGCGCGGAACTCGAGGTAGTCGGCGTACTGGTCGTTGGTCAGGGGCGTGGGCGGGACGACGACCTCGTGCTTGCCGTAGCCGCCGGCCTTGACCGACAGCCCGACGACCACCACGTCGTCGTGCTCGGGCCGGACGACCCGGACCGGCACGCCGAAGGCCCGCGACCCGAGCTCGCCGGCGGCCTGCACCGCAGCGGAGACGCTGACGTCGTTGAGCGTCGCCTGCCGCAGGTGCATCGGCTCGAGCGCGCCGATCTGCCGCTTGAGCCGGTCCCGGACGCTCAGCACGGTCGCCATGACCGGGGACAGTACGGTCCTTGCGTGACCCAGGACGCGCTGTTCGCCGACGAGGTCGTGCCGGTGACCGGTGCGCTCGTGGTCGCCGCGACCGACGGCTCGGCCCGGCCGAACCCCGGTCGGGCCGCCGGCGCCTGGTACGTCGACGCGGACTGCTGGCAGGCGCTGGCCGTCGAGGGGATCTCGACGAACAACGTCGGCGAGCTCGTCGCGATCCGTGCGCTGCTCGAGGCGGTGCCGGCCGACCGGCCCCTGCACGTCGTCTACGACAGCACCTACGCGCAGAAGTGCGTGACGACGTGGGTGCACTCCTGGAGCCGAGGCGGGCGCGTGCCGCCGGAGCGCTGGGTCACCAAGGAGGGCGGGCTGGTGAAGAACGCCGAGCTCGTCGCGTCGATCGCCGGGCTGCTGGTCGGCCGCCGGGTCACCTGGTCGAAGGTCAAGAGCCACACCACGCTGACCACCCCCGAGCACCTGCTCAACCGGGAGGCGGACGCCCTGGCCGCGGCGGTCGTGGCGGCCCTGCACGCCGGGACCGCCCCGGTCACGGGCTCGGGCTGGACCGGCTGACCCGCTAGCGGGTGGCGCGCAGCCGCAGCAGGCCGAGCACCGGCAGGACGAGCGGCACGAAGCCGTACCCGATCCCGTAGGTCGACCACACGGTCTCGTCCGGGAAGGACGCCGGCAGCAGCAGCGAGACGGTGCCGACGACCAGCACGCCGACCAGCTCGAAGCCGCAGGCCCACAGCGCGACCCGGCGCTGGCCGCGCGCCAGGGCGACGGCGGCGACGACGTAGACGGCTGCCGCGACCGCCGACAGCAGGTACGCCACCGGCGCGTCGTCGAAGCGGGTCAGCAGCTGCAGCAGAGCGCGCGAGGACGCCGCGAGCGCGAAGACGGCGTAGACCGCGACGAGCAGCCGCCCCGGCCCGCGCCCGACCCGCTCAGCCACCCTGGCTCACAGGCCGGCGTCCCAGACGGCGAGCAGGCGCACCTGCACCACCGCGACCACCAGGCAGGCGACGGCGAGCACGAGCGTGCCGTAGCGCGAGCGCTCCTCGACCGCGAGCACGAGCCCGCCGGGGACGAGCAGCGCCGACACGGCGAGGTAGCCGCCGAGCTCACCCTTGGAACCGCCCCAGTCGCCCATCCGCACGACGGCGACGACGGCCTGCAGCATGACCGCGGCCTGCAGCAGGAACAGCGCCTGCAGGTGCAGCTTCGGGGGGAGCCGGTCGAGCGCGGCGAGGGCCAGCGCGACGACGCCGAGGGCGAGCGACAGCACGATCACGGCCGTCGACAGCCCCGCCGTCACAGCAGGGCCCGGCTCAACGCAGCCAGCCCGCGGCCTCGACGGCCCAGTAGGTCAGCACCACCCCGGCACCCGCGCGACGAATCGCGGTCAGCTGCTCGAGGATGATGCGCTCCCGGTCGATCCAGCCGTGTGCCGCCGCCGCCTCGACCATCGCGTACTCACCCGACACCTGGTAGGCCGCCACGGGGACGTCGACCGCCTCGGCGACGGCGCGCACCACGTCGAGGTAGGCGCCGGCCGGCTTGACCATCACCGCGTCGGCGCCCTCGGCGACGTCGAGCAGCGCCTCGCGCACGCCCTCGTCGGCCGAGCGCGCGGCGTCCTGCTGGTAGGCCGAGCGGTCGCCGAACTGCGGCGCGCACTCGGCGGCGTCGCGGAACGGCCCGTAGTAGGCCGAGGCGTACTTCGCGCTGTAGGCCAGGATCGGCACCTGCCCGAAGCCGTCGTCGTCCAGGGCCGCGCGGATCGCGGCGACCTGCCCGTCCATCATCCCGCTGGGGGCGACGACCTGGGAGCCGGCGCGGGCCTGCGCGAGCGCGGCGGAGGCGTAGCGCTCCAGCGTCGCGTCGTTGTCGACCTCGCCGGTCGGGGTGAGCAGGCCGCAGTGGCCGTGGTCGGTGTACTCGTCCAGGCACAGGTCGGACATGACGACGAGCTCGTCGCCGACCTCGGCCACGACGTCGGCGAGCGCGAGCTGCACGATCCCGGCCGGATCGTCGGCGCCCGAGCCACGGCCGTCCTTCACCGCGGGTATGCCGAACAGGATGATCCCGCCGACGCCGGCCGAGACCGCTTCGGCAGCAGCCTTCTTCAACGAGTCGCGGGTGTGCTGCACGACGCCGGGCATCGACGCGATCGGCGCCGCGGCGGAGATGCCCTCCTTGACGAACACCGGCAGCACGAGGTCCGACGGGCGCACGTGCACGTCGGCGACGAGCCGCCGCATCGCCGGGGTGCGCCGCAGCCGGCGCGGCCTCGCGGCGGGGAAGCCCGCGGGCAGCGCGCTCACCGC
>JAJAYV010000277.1 GCA_026786045.1 Frankiaceae bacterium
AGCCGGGCGGGCTTCTACGAGGAGACCGGCGCAGCCCGCGATGTCCTGCAGAACCACATGCTGCAGCTGCTGGCCCTCACCGCGATGGAGGAGCCGGTCGGCTTCGACGCCGAGAGCCTGCGCACCGAGAAGCGCAAGGTCCTCGGCGCTCTCAAGCCGCCGACCGACCTCGAGCACCACGCCGTGCGCGGCCAGTACCACCAGGGCTGGCTGGCCGGCGAGCGGGTCAAGGGCTACCGCGCCGAGGAGGGCGTCGCGCAGGACAGCCGCACCGAGACCTACGCGGCCGTACGCCTCGAGGTCGAGACCCGGCGCTGGGCCGGCGTGCCGTTCTACCTGCGCACCGGCAAGCGCCTCCCCCGCCGGGTCACCGAGATCGCGGTGCTGTTCTGCAAGGCGCCGCACCTGCCCTTCGCCAAGACCGACACCGAGGAGCTCGGCTCCAACGCGCTCGTCGTGCGGGTCCAGCCCGACGAGGGCGTGACGCTGCGCTTCGGCTCCAAGGTGCCCGGCACGACGATGGAGGTCCGCGACGTCGCGATGGACTTCCAGTACGGCGAGGCCTTCACCGAGGCGAGCCCGGAGGCGTACGAGCGGCTGCTGCTCGACGTGCTGCTCGGCGACGCCTCGCTGTTCCCCCGCAACGAGGAGGTCGAGCAGAGCTGGCGCGTCATCGACCCGATTGAGGCGCACTGGCGCGAGCAGGACTCCGGACCGCACCTCTACCGCGCCGGCCAGTGGGGCCCGCGCGCCGCCGACGAGATGCTCGCCCGCGACGGGCGCCACTGGAGGCGGCCGTGACCACGTCTGGCCGGAGGCGAGCATGACGACATTGTGGGACACCACCGGGACCGCGGTGGTCAAGGCGCTGGCCGCCGAGCGGCGGGCGGCCGGCTCGGTGTCGAGCGGGCTCGCGCTGACCTTCGTGGTCGTCGTCGAGGAGAGCAAGGTCGAGCAGGCCGAGCGCGCCGCGACCCGCGCTGCGGCCGAGCACCCCTGCCGCCTGATCATCGTCGTCCGCCGCCGCTCCGGCGCCGACGAGGCACGGCTGGACGCTGAAGTGCTCATCGGCGGGCGGCTCGGCCCCGGCGAGGCCGCCGTCCTGCGGATGTACGGCCGGCTCGCGCTGCACGCCGAGTCCGTCGTGCTGCCGCTGCTCGCGCCGGACGCCCCGGTCGTCACCTGGTGGTTCGGCGCACCGCCGCACCGGATCGCCCACGACCCGCTCGGCGTCGTCGCGGGCCGGCGGGTAACCGACTCCTTACTTGCGGACGACCCGCTGCAGGCGCTCGCCCAGCGCGCGGCCGACTACGCGCCCGGCGACACCGACCTGGCCTGGACCCGGGCCACGACCTGGCGGGCGCTGTGCGCGTCGGCCTTCGACTCGGTCAGCAGCCCGGCGACCGGCGCCTCGGTGCACGGCGCGGCCGGCGACCCGACCCGGGCACTGCTGGCCGGGTGGCTGCGGGCGCGGCTGGCGGTCGACGTCGAGGTGGTCGACGCAGGCAGCTCCGGGCTGACCGAGGTCGTCCTCGCGCTGTCCGACGGCCAGATCCACCTCACGGCGGGCAACGGCGGCACAGCCACGCTGGCCCGCACCGGCCAGCCCGACCGGGTCATGCCCCTCGAGCAGCGCGACCTCGGCGACCTGCTCGCGGAGGAGCTGCGCCGGCTCGACGCCGACGAGACCTACGCCCAGGCGCTGGCCGCGGCCACCGGCTCCGAGCCGCTCACCGGCCGCTCGCCGCACCGCGCGCACGTCTGGCACGACCCCACGCTGGAGAAGGTGCCCGACCCGGCGCTGACCACCACATGAGGGAGACGTCATGAGCAGCGCCCCTCTCGTCGTCGTGGCCAAGGACCCGGCGGTGCTGGCGGCGTCCGTCGCCGCACGGCTGGTCACCCGGCTCGTCGACGCCCAGGCGCTGCGCGGTACCGCCTCGGTCGTGCTGACCGGCGGTGGGGTCGGCATCGCCGCACTGGAGGCGCTGCGCTCCTCGCCGGCCCGGCACGCCGTCGACTGGCGCCGCGTCGACGTGTGGTGGGGCGACGAGCGCTTCGTCGAGGCCGACGACCCCGAGCGCAACGAGCTCCAGGCCCGCGAGGCGCTGCTCGACGGGCTCGACCTGGACCCTGCGCGGGTGCACCCGATGGGCGCCCGTGGTGGACCGGACGGTGACGACGCCGATGCCGCCGCTGCGCGCTACGCCGACGAGCTGCTGCGCGCGGCGCCGGCCGACCACGAGGTGCCCGCCTTCGACGTGCTGCTGCTCGGCATGGGCGACGAGGGCCACACCGCGTCGATCTTCCCAGCGTCGCCGGCCGCCCACGACGAGCGGTCCGTCCTCGGCGTGCACGGGTGCCCCAAGCCGCCGCCCACCCGCGTGTCGCTGGGCTTCTCCGCCATCAACAGCGCCCGCGAGGTCTGGATGGTCGTCACCGGCGAGGGCAAGGCCCCGATGGTCGCGATGGCCCTCGGTGGCGCAGGCCGCGTCCAGGTGCCGGCCGCCGGCGTCAGCGGCCGCAACTCCACCCTCTGGCTGCTCGACGAGGCCGCCGCCGGGCGGCTGCCCCGCAACCTGCGCCTGGGCTAGCGGCTGTTGCGGAGCTTCGCCAGGGCCTCGGCGAGGATGGCCTCACCGTCCTCGGCGTTGCGTCGCTCGCGGACGTAGGCGAGGTGGGTCTTGTACGGCTCGGTCTTGGTCTGCGCCGGCGGGTTGTCCTTGTCCTGACCGGCCGGGAAGCCGCAGCGCGGGCAGTCCCAGGTCTCCGGCACGGCCGCGTCGTCGGAGAACGACGGTCGGGTCTCGTGCTGGTTCGCGCAGTAGAACGGGATGCGCCGACGCGGGGCGGCCTCGCCGCGCTCCGCCTCGCCCATGGGGCCGGCGCCGACCCGGCTGCCCCTGATCGCGTTGCCGCCTGCCACGGTGATGCTCCTCGCTTCGGGTCGTACGGGTTCGGGTGTCGTGCCGGGTGGGACCTAGGCGATCGGGGTCCCGGTCTCCTTGAGCAGCAGCCCGAGCGCGATGATGCAGACGGCCCAGACCAGGCCGCAGACGATGGTCAGCCGGTCGAGGTTCTTCTCGACGACCGCGCTGCCGCCCAGCGAGGACGAGACGCCTCCGCCGAACAGGGTCGACAGACCGCCGCCCTTCCC
>JAJAYV010000278.1 GCA_026786045.1 Frankiaceae bacterium
ACACCCTCTGGTGCCCTGGCGGGTCTTCTTTCTTTTATTTACACCCGCGCGGGGGGGGGGGGGGGGGGGGGGGGGGGGGGGCGGGGGGGGGGGGGCCCCCCCCCCCCCCCCCGCCGCGGCGCCGCGGCCACGGGTGGCTGGAAGAGCGGGGCCAGCAGACCGGTCGGCCCGTCGGCGCCCTCCTCGGTGTCCTCTTCCTCGGCGTCCTGCTTCTCGGTGTCCTCCTCGGGCGCGGGCCCGGAGTGGGCGGCCTCGACCTCGGCGACGACCTCGGCGACGATCTCGGCAGCGATGGCGCTCGGGTCGGTCGCGTCCGGCGCGGCCTCCTCGGAGGTGGCGCGCTTGCGGGAGCGGCTGCGCTTGCGGGCCGGTGTCTTCCCCGTCTCCTGGGCGGCCTCGTCGGGCTCGGCAGCCGTCGCGTCCGGATCGCCCACCGGGATGTCAGGGGGCGTGGGGTCCTCGGCCGGCAGCTGCGACGCGGACGCGGCGGCCTTCGTCGTCTTCTTCGCGGTGGTCTTGCGTGCCGCGCGCTTACGGGCCGGCCTTGCCGAGGCGTCGTCCTCGCTCGGCGTGGCCCCGGCGTCGCCGGTCGGCGCAGCCGCAGCATCCGCCTGCTCGGGGGCGACGGCTGCGGGCGTGCTCGGCGCGGCCTCGCCTCCGGCGCGGGTGGCCCGCTTGCGGGCCGCCTTCTTGGCCGGGGTGTGCGCGGCGCCCTCGACCGGGGTGCTGCTGTCGGAGGTGCCGGCGCCGCTGTCGGCGCCCCTGGTGTCGGTGGTGGGCTCGTCCTCGAGCATCACGGGTGTCTCCCGTCACCCTCGGGTCCCGGCCGCTCCGTCGCGGGGTCCGAGGTAGGTATGTCGTCGTCGACCCGGTCGGGCCGCGGCGGAAGTCGTGGTCAGCCCGCAGGGCTCGCGTCGCCCGATGGCTCGCGGTGCCTGGCGGCGGCGGCGTCTCGCTCCGGGGCCAGTGGATCGGCCACGGTGCCCGCCTCCTCGTCGAGGGGCCCCTGCGCCAGCCGCGTCACCTGGGGTGGTGCCGCGGGCGCGAGGTCGGCCACCGCGTGGAGAGCGGTCAGGACGTCGTCGGGTCGGACGGCCGGAGTGGAGTGCCGCACGACCATGTGGAGTATCGCACAGAGCCGCCCGGAGGCAGCCGCGGCGCGCGCCAGGTCGCCGCGCGCCTCCTCGGGCTGCAGGACCGACAGCCGGACGACCGACGTGCGGGCGTCCAGGCTGCGTCGGCCGTTCTTGGTGAGCCGCTCGACCAGTACCGAGTCGCGCGAGAGCAGCTCGGCGACCGCCGCCACCGCGGCGTCGTGCCCCGTGCCGGGGAGCACGATCTCCCACTCCCCCGCCTGCAGCCGGTCGGCGAGGGCGCCCGGGAGCGCCTCGACCACCTCGACGACGTCGAGTCCGGGCGGCAGCGCCTCGTCCAGCGCGACCCGGATCGCCTCCGGGTCGCAGCGCTCGACCACCGAGATCTCCGCGTACTCGGCCTCGCTCGCCGCGCCGGTGGAGGCGGCGTTCGCGTAGGAGATCTTCGGGTGCGGGGTGAAGCCGGCGGAGTACGCCATCGGCACCTCGGCGCGGCGCAGGGCGCGTTCCAGCGCCCGCTGGAAGTCGCGAGAGCTGGTGAACCTCAGCCGCGACCGCTTGGCGTACCGGATCCGCAGCTTCTGCACCGCGGGCGGCGGGGGCGGTCCCTCAGGTCGGCGAGCCAGGGCGGCTCACGCCCCCGATCCGACGGCCGGACGGCCGCCGCTCTTCAGGGCGCGCAGCCGGTCCTCGACCGCGGTGTCCTCGGCGAGGTCGTCCAGGGAGTCGAACTGGGCGTCCAGCGAGGACGCGGCCAGCTCGGCCTGCCCGGTGGCGCGTGCCTCGTCGCGACGCACCTTCTCCTCGAACCGGGACAGCTCGCTGGTGGGGTCCATGACGTCGATCGACGTCACGGCCTCGAGCACCTGCGACTGCGCCTGCGCGCTCTTGGACCGGGCCACCAGCTCGTCGCGCTTGCGCTTGAGGTCGCCGAGCTTCTCGCGCATGTCGTTCAGGCCGGTCTTCAGCTTGTCGACCACGGCGGTCTGGGACGCGATCTGGGGCTCGGCCGTGCGGATCTCGCCCTCGAAGTCCATCTGCCGCTTGAGCGCGAACTTGGCGAGCCCGTCGAAACGGTCGGCGTCGGCGGTCGCGCCGGAGGTGCGCAGCTCGTCGGCCTTCGCAGAGGCGGCGGCGGCCTTGGTGCCCCACTCCTGGACGGCAGCCTCGTCGGCGACCTTGTCGGCCTCGAGCATCCGCAGGTTGCCGATGGTGGTGGCGGTGGCGTCCTCGGCGTCGGCGATGGAGGTGGTGAAGTCGCGGATCAGCTGGTCCAGCATCTTCTCCGGGTCCTCGGCCTGGTCGATGAGCGCGTTGATATTGGCCTTGGTCAGCTGGGCGATGCGTCCGAAGATCGACTGCTTCTGGGTCACGGTGACTCCTTCGTGGTGGTGGTCGGACGAGGGTCTGTGCGTCGGGTCTGCACGGGGTGTCCTGCGGACGGAGGTCAGCGCCGGCGGCTGCTGCGGCGCGAGCTGGAGCGGCTCGACGAGCGCCGCGACGAGGACGAGCGTCGGGACGAGGACGACGAGCGCCGGCTGGACGAGCTGCGCGATGGGCCGCCACCACCGGACCAGCCGCCACCGCCACCGCCGGACCAGCCGCCACCGCCGCTGCTCCAGCCGCTGCCGAAGATCGCGTCGAAGATGCCTCCGCCGCCGCCGGACACGGTCCCGCCGGGGATCGCGGGGTCGCCCGAGGAGTCCCACTGGTAGCCGGAGGCGTCGGCCCGGGCCTGGGCGACCGCGCCACGGGCGAGCTGCTCGCTGCGGGTGGCGGCCTCGGCGGCCGCGACGGGGTCGGTGCCCGCGACCGCCCTGGCCTCGCCCAGCAGCTGGGCGGCCTGGGAGAGCTGTTGGCGGGCGGTGCTCCCCGCGACGGACCGTG
>JAJAYV010000279.1 GCA_026786045.1 Frankiaceae bacterium
CCAGCGCCTGCCGCATCTGGTCGGCCAGGTCGCGGCTGGAGAAGTAGGCGGTCGCCGCGGCCACGGCGAGCGAGGGGTGGGCGGCGAGCAGCTCGCCGATCGCGAGCACCTCGGTGGTGAACGCGTCGACCGTGCGCGCGTAGGGGTTGATCGCGCCGACGATGCGGCCGTCCGCGGCCAGCGGCAAGCTCAGGGCTCTGCGCGCGCCGAGCTCCACGGCCTTGGGTCCGTAGCTGGCGAAGCGGGTGTCGTCGATCAGGTCGCGCACCCGCATGATCGAGCCCTCGCGCGCCCGCCGACACCCCTCGGCGACCGGGTCGGCAGGAGATCCCGGGCTGACAGCGTCCAGCAGGGCCGACCCTCCCGGGGGACCACTCGCCCGGGGGGACCACTCGCCCGGCGGATGTGGTGATCTCGCCCGCTTGGACCGGCCCGTCGATCGCCACATCGTCGGAACGCGGGCGCAGCCGACGCCGCCCACCTGGGCGCCCCGGACATGGTCCCCACCAGCTGACGCAACGGCTGGTCGCGCCAGACGTGACGCGGGTCAGGCCGGTGTGACAGGTTGCGCCCTACCCCGAGCAGACAGGCGGAGCGCACACATGGCCAGCGTCACCTACGACGGGGCTAGCCGTCTCTACCCCGGGTCCGACAGCCCCGCCGTCGATGCCCTCGACCTCGAGGTGCAGGACGGTGAGTTCCTCGTGCTCGTCGGCCCTTCCGGCTGCGGCAAGTCGACCTCGCTGCGGATGCTGGCCGGGCTCGAGGACGTCACCTCCGGCTCGATCCGGATCGGCGACCGGGACATCACCGACGTCGACCCCAAGGACCGGGACATCGCGATGGTGTTCCAGAACTACGCGCTCTACCCCCACATGTCCGTGGGCGACAACATGGGCTTCGCGCTGAAGATGGCCAAGCTGCCCAAGGCCCAGATCCGCGAGCGTGTCCTGGAGGCCGCGAAGATCCTGGACCTGGCGGACTACCTCGACCGCAAGCCCAGGGCGCTGTCCGGCGGGCAGCGCCAGCGCGTCGCGATGGGCCGGGCGATCGTTCGCCAGCCGCAGGTGTTCTGCATGGACGAGCCGCTGTCCAACCTCGACGCCAAGCTCCGCGTCTCGACCCGCACCCAGATCGCCTCCCTGCAGCGGCGCCTCGGCATCACCACCGTCTACGTCACGCACGACCAGGTCGAGGCCATGACCATGGGCGACCGCGTCGCGGTCATGAAGCTCGGCGTCCTCCAGCAGGTGGGCGAGCCGAGCGACATGTACGACCGGCCCGCCAACCTGTTCGTCGCCGGCTTCATCGGCTCACCCGCCATGAACCTGCTCCCGCTCCCGCTGAGCGAGGACGGCGTGCTGTTAGGCACCGCCGCCGTGCGCCTGCAGCGGCAGACGCTCGAAGCGGCCAGGGCAGGGGGCGTCGACGGCGTGACGCTCGGCGTTCGACCGGAGGACCTGCGGGTCGTCCCCGGGGGCGAGGGGCTCGACGTCGTCGTGGAGGTCGTGGAGGAGCTCGGCGCCGACGCCTTCGTCTACGGCCAGGCCACGGTCGACGGCGAGCCGCACGACCTGGTCGTCCGCGTCCCCGGCCGCCGCACGCCGAAGAAGGGTGAGGTGCTGCGCGTGGCGCCCGAGCCCGAGCGGGTCCACCTGTTCCACCAGGACAGCGGGCTGCGGCTGCCCGACGCGGTGCCGGCCGTCTAGACCGTCCGGATCCCCGCACCTGCGACAGCCCCCTGACCCCTACGCTGCCGCGGTGCCAGCCTTCCGCGATCTTGTCGCCGTGCCGCGTCCCGCCGAGCTCCAGGTCTACGAGCACGGCTGGCAGTCCTGGAGCCCGGCCGGGCTGTTCGCCGCCGTGAGGCCGACACCCCGTCCTACCCGGGAGATCTGGCAGACCATGGCGTTCCGTCCGGGCCGGCCCGCGCCGGCGACCGGGGCACAGGGCGAGGGCCTGCTGGCGGTGCTCGATCCGTCCGGGCGCACCACGGTCGTCAGCTCCCCCGACCCTGCCGCTGAGGTGGCGAGCATCCGGACCCGAGTCGAGGGCAACCGGCTCGTGGTCAGCGCCGACGGCGACGTCGACGTCCGCGTCGACGACCGCGGCCTGGTGCCGGCTCTCGCGCAGTGGGCCGACGACGCCGCACGGACCGCCGGCGGGCCGGCCCCGAGGAGCCTGCCCGCGGGGTGGTGCTCCTGGTACTACTACTGGGCCGGCGTCACCGAGGCCGCCGTCCTGGACAACCTGCGAGCCCTCGACGAGCACGGGCTCGACGTCGGTGTCGTGCAGGTCGACGACGGCCACCAGTCGGGCATCGGGGACTGGCTGACGCGCTCGGCGAGCTTCGGCCCGCTGGCCGATCTGGCCGCTGCCGTCACGGCGACCGGCCGGCGCGCCGGGGTCTGGACAGCGCCCTTCCTGGTCGGCGCCGACAGCAACCTGGCCCGTGCGCACCCCGACTGGCTGGTCCGCGGCGCCGTCGCCGCCGAGCGCCACTGGGACCAGCAGGTGGGAGTCCTGGACGTCACCCACCCGGGCGCCCGCGAGCACCTGTCCGAGGTCTACCGGACGCTGGCCGCCGACGGCTTCAGCTACCACAAGGTGGACTTCCTGTACGCCGGGGCAATGGACGGCGGCCGCCACGAGGACTGCTCGCCGCTGGAGGCCTACCGGCTCGGGATGCAGGTCGTCCGCGAGGCGATCGGCGCCGACGCGGTCCTTGTCGGCTGCGGCGCCCCGCTGCTCCCGAGCATCGGGCTCGTCGACGCGATGCGGGTCAGCCCCGACGTGGACCCGGAGCCCGAGCCGCCGGACGGTGACATCAGCCAGCCCGGCATGCGCAGCGCGCTGGCCAACGGCCGGGCCCGCGCCTGGCAGAACGGCCGGCTCTGGGTCAACGACCCCGACTGCGTCCTGGCCCGCCCGCAGGTCGGCGAGCGGGAGGCGTGGGCCGACCACGTCGAGGCGATGGGCGGCCTCGCCGTCGTCAGCGACCAGCTGACCGACCTCGACGACGCCGGGCTCGCGATCCTGCGGCGGCTGTTGCAGCCCACCGACCCGGACCGGCGGACGTCGTGGGACCCGACGGCCGGCCCCGACCAGGGCCTGACGGTGCGCGCATGAGGCTCGGCGTCTGCTGGTACCCCGAGCAGTGGCCCGAGAGCCGCTGGGCAGCCGACGTGGCGATGATGCGCGACGCCGGTCTCGAACTGGTCCGGATCGGCGAGTTCGCCTGGAACCGCTACGAACCCGCAAGGGAGCAGTGGGACTGGGACTGGCTAGACCGGGCCGTCGAGCAGCTGCACGGCGCCGGGCTGGAGGTGGTGCTCGGGACGCCCACCGCGACGCCGCCGATCTGGCTGGCGCGCGAGCGACCGGAGGTCCTGACGACGGCGTCCGACGGCAGCCGGCGCCAGGTGGGCTCGCGTCGGCACACCTGCCCCACCTCCCCCGCCTACCGGGAGGAGTCGGTCCGGGTCGTCGCCGCGTTGGCCGAGCGCTACGGCACCTCGCCGGCCGTCACGACCTGGCAGGTCGACAACGAGCCGGGCAACCACGACAGCGCCCGCTGCTGGTGCGACGCCTGCACGCTGGCCTTCCGGGGCTGGCTGCGCGCCCGCTACGCCACCGTCGACGACCTGAACGAGGCGTGGGGCGCGGTGTTCTGGTCGCAGGTGTGGCCGTCGTTCGACGCGGTCGAGCTGCCGCGCCCGACGGTCACCGCCCACAACCCCGCCCTCGAGCTGGCCCACCGCCGCTTCGCCAGCGACCAGGTCGTCGACGCGCTGCGCGAGCAGGTCGTCCAGCTGACCGCGCTGTCCCCCGGCCGCCGACTGCTGACCAACCACTACCTCGGCGACGCGGTCGTCGACTGCCGCGACGTCGGGCGTCTGACCGGGCTGGTCGGCCATGACAACTACCCGCACGGCGCGTCTGGCCCGTACGACGTGGGGTTCCGGCACGACCTGTGCCGGGGCCTGGCCGACGGCGTCGCACCGTGGGTGGTCGAGCAGCAGCCGGGGCCGGTCAACTGGACGCCGACCAACCCGCCCGTCCCGCCCGGCCAGGTCCGGCTGTGGGGCTGGCAGGCGGCGCTGCACGGCGTGGAGACGCTGCTGTTCTTCCGCTGGCGCGCCGCCCGGTTCGGCCAGGAGCAGTACCACGCGGGCCTGCTGCGCCACGACGCCACACCGGACCGCGGGCTGGCCGAGGCTGTGCGGCTGGGCCAGGAGCTGCGCGCGGCGGCCCCTGCGCTGCTGGCGCGCCCGCCGGCGCGGGTGGCGATCACCTACGCCTACGACGACGCCTGGGCGCTGGAGATCGACCCCCACCTGACCGGGATGACGCACCGCAGCCTGGTGCTCGCGGCGCACGAGGCGGCGTCACGGTGCGGGCAGGACGTGGACGTCGTCGACCCCGAGGGCGACCTCACGGCGTACGACGTGGTGCTCGCCCCGGCCCTGCACCTGTGCACACCGGCACGGGTCGCCGCCCTCACGGCGGCGCTCGACGCCGGCGTGACGGTGGTCGTGGGCCCGCGCGCGCTGGTCAAGGACGACGACGACGCGTGGCTGGACGAGCCGCTGCCGGGCGGGCTCGCCGCCCGGCTCGGTGCTCGCGTGGGCGACGCCCTCACCGAGCCGACCGGCCAGGTGGCGGTCGCGCCGTACGACGTCCCGGCAGGTAGTTGGACCGACGTCTACGAGGTGCACGCCGACGACGTCACGGTCCTCGCCACCTACGACGGCGGCTGGCTCACCGGGCTGCCCGCGGTCGTGCGGCGGGGAGGTCTGGTGGCCACGGGCGCCGCCTCCGCCGAGGTCTGGACGGCGCTGCTCGGGGACCTGCTCGGTGTGGAGCCCGCCCCTCGGGGCGTCGAGGTGTTCTGGCGGGACGGACAACGCGTCGAGCTCGACTGGCGGACGCTGACGCTCGAGAAGGGGACGTAACGCACGCGACACGGTCGTCTATAGCGGTTCCGCTGTACGGACACCAGACGTGGTGTTACGTACGCCACACGTCGGCGAGGTGCGCTGACCATGACAGGAGCCCCAGATGAGACTGCGCAGTGCCGCCGCTTGCACGATGGCGAGCGCCTTGCTGCTCGCCGGCTGTAGCGGTACGGAGACGAACGACGCGGCCGACGACTCCGGCGCGGACGCCCCGGCGACCGGGGAGTCGGTCGACCTGCGCTGGCGTACCCGGCCGGACAACCAGGCCGAGATCGACCTCTACCAGCAGATCAGCGACGAGGTCGACTCTGCGAGCGACGCCTTCGCCCTGAAGTACGAGCCCGGTGGCAGCGAGACCTCCTCCTACCAGGACGTGCTCAAGACCGAGATCGCCGCGGGCACCGCCCCCGACGTCTTCTGGATCCCCGGCACCGACGTCGCCGACTTCGCCAAGCGCGGCCTGATCCTGGACCTGCGCGAGCAGGCCGAGGCAGCCGGTGTCGAGGACAGCGACTTCTACGAGGGCCCGATGGGCCACCTCACGACCGACCCCGAGACCGGCCAGCCGGCCGACAAGCTGTGGGGCCTGCCCCGCGACGTCTCGACGTTCGCGCTCTACCTCAACCTCGACCTGGTCGCGCAGGCCGGCGTGGAGGACCCCCGCGTGCTCGCGGAGGAGGGCACCTGGGACTGGGCCGCGTTCGAGGAGACCGCCGCGGCGATCTCGGCCACCGGCGGCGCCAACAAGGGCTTCGGCGTCAACAGCTGGTGGGCCAACTACGGCTACTTCATGAACTCCGCCGGCGGCGGCTTCTTCACCGAGGACCGCACCGCCTGTGCGCTCGACACTCCTGAGTCGATCGCCGGCCTGACCTACATGAAGGGCCTGTACGACAAGAGCCTGGGCGTGCCCTTCGGCGAGGACGCCGAGCCGCCGTTCCTGGCCGGCACCGTCGGGATGTTCATGAACGGCCGCTGGGCCACCCCCGGCACCCGCACCGGCGCCAAGTTCAACTGGGACGTCGTCGAGCTGCCGGCCGGCCCGGCCGGTTCGCGCGACTGGCTGTTCTGGGGCGCCTACGTCGTCAACGCCAACACCGAGAACCCCGACCAGGCCTTCGCGCTGGTCGAGGAGCTCACCAGCGTCGACACCCAGGGCAAGATCAGCGCGCTCGGCGCGAACATCCCGAGCCGCCAGTCCGACGAAGCGCTCGAGGCCTTCGCGGGCTTCACGCCACCCGAGAACGGTCAGGCCTTCATCAACGGCATCCAGAACAACCCCGCCACCGAGGGTCCGCTCTGGAAGGGCGACTGGCCCGCCTTCAGCACCACGACCGACGCCGCGGTCAACGCCGTGATCACCGGTCAGCGCACGATCGAGGACTTCCAGGCCAACATCTGCGCGGAAAACGCCGGCGCCTTCGAGGGCTAGTCGCTCGTCGCGGGGCGCGGGGGGGGGGCCCCCCCCCCCCCCCCCCCGCGGGCCCGGCGGCGGGGGGGGGGGCCACCGGCGGGGGCCGCCCCCCCCCGCCGGGGCCCCCCCCGCTTCCGTCTGTCACGACCTCGACGCCGCCCTCGCCGCAGGAC
>JAJAYV010000280.1 GCA_026786045.1 Frankiaceae bacterium
CCTTTCTGCCCCCGGGCTGGCGGGCGCCGCGCGGGGCGTGGGGGGGGGGGGGGGGGGGGGCGGGCCCGCCGCCGGGGGCGGCGGCGATGGTCTCCGGACCCACGAGCGCCGCAGCGCCGTAGCCCAGCGTCAGCGTGAACAGGTAGAACAGGCCGATCAGCCAGATCGCCCAGACGACGGACTTGCGGGCCTCCTTGGCGGTGGGCACCGTGTAGAAGCGCATCAGGATGTGCGGCAGACCGGCGGTGCCGAGGACCAGGGCGAGCGACAGCGAGATGAAGTCCAGGCGGGATACCTGGCTGAGGCCGTACTGCTTGCCCGGCTCGAGCTGCGCGCCGGCGGCCGCGCCCTGACCCAGCATGTCGGAGAAGTTGAAGCCGAAGCGGGTGAGCACCCAGACCGACATGAGCGCGGCGCCCGAGATGAGCAGCACCGCCTTGACGATCTGGACGTACGTGGTGCCCTTCATCCCGCCGATGAGGACGTAGGCGATCATCAGGATGCCGACCAGGGCGATGATGATGCTCTGGCCGCCTCGGTCGTCGATGTTCAGCAGCAGAGCGACAAGGCCACCCGCTCCGGCCATCTGTGCCAGCAGGTAGAAGAACGACACCACCAGGGTCGACGTGGCCGCCGCAGTACGGACCGGCCGCTCGCGCATCCGGAAGGCCAGCACGTCGGCCATCGTGAAGCGGCCGGTGTTCCGCAGCAGCTCGGCCACGAGCAGCAGCGCGATGAGCCAGGCGACGAGGAAGCCGATCGAGTACAGGAAGCCGTCGTAGCCCTGGATCGCGATGGCACCGGCGATGCCGAGGAAGGAGGCGGCCGACAGGTAGTCGCCGGAGATGGCGACGCCGTTCTGTCGGCCGGAGAAGGCGGCGCCGCCGGTGTACATGTCGGCTGCGCTCTTGTTGGTGCGACCGGCCCGCACGACCAGTGCCATCGTGACCGCGACGAAGGCGCCGAAGATGGCGATGTTCAGAGCCGGGCTGCCGACGGCAGTGCTCTGGGCAAGGGTGATCAACGGACGACCTCTTCTTCGAACTTCTCGCGCAGGCGCTGAGACGCGGGGTCCAGGCTCTTGTCGGCGTGCCGGATGTACAGGGCGGTCACGAGGAAGGTCGAGACGAACTGCAGCAGGCCCATGACCAGCCCGACGTTGATGTTGCCGACGAGCTTCTGGCCCATGAAGTCCGCGGCGTACGCGGCCAGCAGGACGTAGAGGAAATACCAGACGAGGGCGCCCGCCGCGACGGGGAGCACCCAGCCGCGGTAGCGCTTGCGCAGCTCCTGGAACTCCGGGCTCTCCTGCATGGCGAGGTACTGCGACTCGGTGGCGGTGTACGTCCCACGCCCCGGATCGTGGTCGATGCTGCTCACAGGTCCTCCTGCTCGTGGCCGGACCGCGGTCGTCCGCGGCCTGTGACCCGGATCACGCTGTACGGCGGCGCGGCTCAGCACAAGGTCGCCTCGCCGGGGGTGCGCCTGACTGCGTGATGGCTGCGTCGAGCGGTCGCTACGAGCGACGAGCGGTCGGTGACGCGGGCAGGCCCAGGGCGTCTGGTGCGTGCAGCGCGAGCATCGTGCGGCCGACGTCGGAGGGGACCGTGGACCGCGTGAGCAGCGAGATCACGACCATCACGAGGAAGGCCGTCGGGACGGTCCACGCCGCCGGCTGGGCGAGCAGGGCCTGCCCCCAGCCACCGTCGACGGCGCCGCTGAGCGTGATCCCGACGGCGAGCGAGGACAGCCCGCCACCGGCGAGCAGCCCGGCCGTCGCCCCGGCCGCCGTCAGCCCGCGCCACCAGATGCCCAGCACGAGCAGCGGGCAGAAGGTCGAGGCCGCGACCGCGAAGGCCAGCCCGACGACCTGGGTCACCGGCAGCGCGGCGGCGGCAAGCGCGACGACGAGCGCGACGGCCCCGACCGCGACGGTCGCGAGCTGGAAGCCGCGCACCGACCCGCGCAGCCGGCCCTCGGCGCGCCCGGCGGGGAGGAGGTCCTGCACCAGCACGCCTGCGGTGGTGACGAGCAGGCCGGACGAGGTGGACAGGAAGGCGGCGAACGCGCCGGCCACGAGCAGCGCCTGGAGCAGCGGTCCGGCGGTCCCGCCGAGCGCCGCCACCGGCAGCGAGAGGACCACCGCGTCGGTCCGACCGGTGAGCAGGAGCTCGGGCACGTAGAGCCGGCCGAGGGCGCCGTAGAGCGCAGGCAGCAGGTAGAACGCCCCGAGCAGCGCGATGACCACGAGCGTCGTGCGACGGGCGGCCCGGCCATCGGGGTTGGTGTAGAAGCGGACGAGCACGTGCGGCAGGCCCATCGTCCCGAGGAACGTCGCGAGCACCAGCGCGTAGGTCGCGTAGAGCGGGTGCTCGACGCCGCCGGCGCCGGACAGCGGCTGGACCCACGCGCTGCCGCGGGACGGCTCGAGGCCCTCGACGTGCGGCACCGCCGCGCCGGCGGGGAAGACGACCGTGCTGCCGTCAGACAGCTCCTGGGCGCCGGCCGGCAGGGTGCGCGGGCGGCCGTCGACGACGACGTCGACCGGCTCCTCCACGACGAAGCGGACGGCGCTGTCGAGCGAGACCGTCGTCGTCTGCGCGAAGACCGGCCCCGCCGGGCCGGCCAGCTCGGGCCGGCCGTCGCTCTGCCAGGCGAGCAGCAGGAAGACCGCGGGCACGGCCAGCGCGGTGAGCTTGAGCCAGTACTGGAACGCCTGCACGAAGGTCGCGCTGCGCATGCCTCCGCCCGCGACGTTGACGGTCACGACGACCGCGACCAGCACCGCCCCCACCTGCACCGGCGCCCCCGTCGTGGCGCGCAGCGCGAGGCCCGCACCGTGCAGCTGCGGGACGAGGTAGAGCATCCCGATCGCCACCGCCGCCACGGCGCAGAGCCGGCGCAGGCCCCGCGAGCCCAGGCGCACCTCGGCGAAGTCGGGGACGGTGTAGGCCCCGCTGCGCCGCAGCGGGGCGGCGACCAGCAGCAGCAGCACGAAGTAGCCGGCCACGAAGCCAACGGGGTACCACAGGGCGTCTGCGCCGTACGCCATGACCAGACCGGCGATGCCGAGGAAGGACGCGGCCGACAGGTACTCCCCGCCGATC
>JAJAYV010000281.1 GCA_026786045.1 Frankiaceae bacterium
CCTCGAGCCGGTCCACGGCGTTCGTCACGCTCGTCGGGTGCACCTGCAGGCGCAGGCTCGCCTTGGTGACGGGCAGCGCTCCGCTGCGGCTGAAGTGCAGCAGCATGAGCAGCTCGTAGCGCGCAAAGGTCAGCCCGAGCGGGCGCAGCACGCCATCGACGCGGGCCTGCAGGAGCTGATGCGCGCGCATCACCGAGGTGACGGCGGCCATCCCCTCGGCGGCGTCCTCCCAGCCGTGGGCGACCCAGTTCCGGCGTGCCTCGGCGATGGGATCGAGGGGGCGGGTGTCGAGGGCGTCCACCGGCGCTAGACGTTGCGGCGGTACTGGCCGCCGACCTCGAAGAACGCCTCGCTGATCTGACCCAGGGAGCACGACCGCACGGCCGTCATGAGCGCGTCGAAGACGTTGCCGCCGGAGGTCGCCG
Organism: Frankiaceae bacterium; assembly: GCA_026786045.1. Classification (GTDB taxonomy): domain Bacteria; phylum Actinomycetota; class Actinomycetes; order Mycobacteriales; family SCTD01; genus SCTD01. Next base: position 426 of record JAJAYV010000281.1, read on the forward strand.
CGGCCTGCAGCTGCGCGAGCGCAGCCGGTGCCTCGGCGCGGTGGGCCTCCTGGAAGGTGGCCAGCCGGTCGAGCTGCGACTGCTTCTCGGCCTCGGTCGCGCGGGCGAGCTCGACGGTCGGCGGCTGCTCGTCGGTGGCCTCGGCGACGAAGGTGTTCACGCCGATGATGGGCAAAGAGCCGTCGTGCTTCTTGTGCTCGTAGAGCATCGACTCGTCCTGGATGCGGCCGCGCTGGTAGCCGGTCTCCATCGCGCCGAGGACACCACCGCGCTCGGCGATCCGGTCGAACTCCTCCAGCACGGCCGCCTCGACGAGGTCGGTGAGCTCGTCGACGACGAACGAGCCCTGCAGCGGGTTCTCGTTCTTGGACAGCCCCCACTCCTGGTCGATGATCATCTGGATGGCGAGAGCTCGGCGGACCGACTCGTTCGTCGGCGTGGTGACCGCCTCGTCGTAGGCGTTGGTGTGCAGGCTGTTGGCGTTGTCGTAGAGCGCGCACAGCGCCTGCAGCGTGGTGCGGATGTCGTTGAAGTCCATCTCCTGCGCGTGCAGGGACCGGCCGGACGTCTGCACGTGGTACTTCAGCTTCTGCGACCGCTCCGACGCGCCGTAGCGGTCGCGCATCGCGACGGCCCAGATCCGGCGGGCCACGCGGCCGAGCACGGTGTACTCCGCGTCCATCCCGTTGGAGAAGAAGAAGGACAGGTTCGGCGCGAAGTCGTCGATCGACATCCCGCGGGCGAGGTAGGCCTCGACGTAGGTGAAGCCGTTGGCGAGCGTGAACGCCAGCTGGCTCAGCGGGTTCGCCCCCGCCTCGGCGATGTGGTAGCCGGAGATGCTCACCGAGTAGAAGTTCCGGACGCGGTGCTCGACGAAGTACTGCTGGATGTCGGCCATGGCGCGCAGCGCGAACTCGGTCGAGAAGATGCAGGTGTTCTGGCCCTGGTCCTCCTTGAGGATGTCGGCCTGCACCGTGCCGCGGACGTTCGCCAGCACCCAGGCGCGCACCTCGTCGAGGTCGGCGTCCGGCTGCTGCTCGAGCTGCTGGTCGATCGCGGTGTTGAGGAACATCGCGAGGATCGCCGGCGCCGGGCCGTTGATGGTCATCGACACCGAGGTGCTCGGCGAGCACAGGTCGAAGCCGTCGTAGAGCACCTTCATGTCGTCGAGCGTCGCGATGGACACCCCCGACGTGCCTACCTTGCCGTAGATGTCGGGGCGGGGGTCCGGGTCGCGGCCGTAGAGCGTGACGGAGTCGAAGGCGGTGGACAGCCGGGTCGCGGAGCCGTTGGCGGACAGCACCTTGAACCGTCGGTTGGTGCGGAAGGCGTCGCCCTCGCCGGCGAACATGCGCGCCGGCGCCTCGCCCTCGCGCTTGAACGGGAAGACGCCTGCGGTGAAGGGGAAGTGACCCGGCAGGTTCTCGCTGCGCAGGAAGCGGACGAGGTCGCCGTGGCCGGTCAGCCGCGGCAGGGCGACGCGTCGGACCTTGCTGCCCGAGAGCGTCTCGCGGGTGAGCGCGATGCGGATCTCCCGGTCGCGCACGGTGTAGGCGAGCTCGTCGCCGGTGTGCTCCTCGACGCGTGCCGGCCAGGTCGCGAGCAGGTCCTCGACGTCGGGGGCGAGCACGACCTGCGACAGCAGCGCGTCGATCTCGGCGCCGTCCTGGACGAGCTCCCGGGTGGTGGCGAGGGCCTGCCGCCGCTGCGCGCGCTCGGCCTGTTCGGCGGTGGTGCGGTGGTAGTCGCGGACTGTCGCGGAGATGTCGGCGAGGTAGCGCTCACGGGCGGCCGGCAGCACGCTGGTCAGCCCCGTGGACGTGCGGGTCGCGACGTGTGTCAGCACCCCCTCGCTGACGACCAGGCCCTTCTCGACGAGGCGGTCGCGCAGGTGCTGGTAGACGGCGGTGACGCCGTCGTCGGCGAAGCGGGCGGCGCTGGTGCCGAAGACCGGCATGTCCTCCCAGCTGCTGCCGAACGCCTCGCGGTTGCGCACGACCTGGCGCGCGACGTCGCGGCGCGCGTCCTCCGACCCTCGGCGCTCGAACTTGTTGATGGCGACGACGTCGGCAGCGTCGAGCATCTCGATCTTCTCGAGCTGGGAGGCGGCGCCGTACTCGGCTGTCATGACGTAGAGCGCGACGTCGCAGAAGTCGCCGATCGTGGCGTCGCCCTGGCCGACGCCGGGCGTCTCGACGACGACGAGGTCGTAGCCGGCGGTCTTGCACGCAGCGATCGCGTCGGACAGGTGCTCCGGCACAGCGCTGCTCGAGCCGCGGGTGGCCATCGAGCGGAAGAAGACCCGATCACCGTGCAGCGAGTTCATCCGGATGCGGTCGCCGAGCAGGGCGCCGCCGCCGCGGCGGCGCGTGGGATCGATGGCGAGGACCGCCACCCGCAGCTTGTCCTCCTGGTCCAGGCGCAGCCGGCGCAGCAGCTCGTCGGTGAGCGAGGACTTGCCGGAGCCGCCGGTGCCGGTGATGCCGAGGACGGGCACCCGCGGCGTGCCCTCGTGCACGGCGGCGGCGAGCTCGGCCGAGCGCCCTGACTCGAGCACGGTCAGCGCGCGGGCCAGCACCGCCTGGCTGCCGTCGCGCAGGTCGTCGACGGACGGGGCGTCCGCGGAGAGGTCGACGTCGCAGGACTCGATGAGCGTGTTGACCATGCCGGCGAGGCCGAGGCGCTGGCCGTCCTCCGGCGCGAAGATGCGCACCCCACGGCTGCGCAGCAGCGCGATCTCCGCCGGGACGATGACGCCGCCGCCGCCCCCGAAGACCTGCACGTGGCCGGCGCCCGCCTCGGCGAGCCGCCCGACCAGGTAGGAGAAGTACTCGATGTGACCGCCCTGGTAGGAGGAGACCGCGACGCCCTGGACGTCCTCCTGGACGGCCGCGGTGACGACGTCCTCGACGCTGCGGTCGTGGCCGAGGTGCACGACCTCTGCGCCCTGGCTCTGCAGCACCCGCCGCATGATGTTGATGGACGCGTCGTGCCCGTCGAACAGGCTCGCCGCCGTTACGAAGCGGACGGGATGGGTCGGCACGTGCAGGTCCATCGCAGGCCTCCTTGGGCGGTGTCGAGGCCCCAAGGTACCTGGACGTCCTCGTACTTGGCTAGGGCTCCAACGGGCGCGAGGCCAGGTCGGCGACGGTCGCCTCGAGCGCAGCGCGGCTGACCGCGCCGGTGGAGCGGCCGATCTCGCTGCCGTCGGGGCCGAAGACGACCAGGGTCGGGATGCTGCGGACCTGCAGCAGCGCGGCGGTCCGCGGGTTGGCGTCGACGTCGCAGGAGGCGAAGCGGACCGGCCCGGCGTGGGCCGCGACGGAGCGGAAGACCGGCGCGAACGCCGTGCACGGACCGCACCAGGCGGCCCACAGGTCGAGGACCGTCCAGGTCCCCTCGGTGAGCTCGAGGAAGGTGTCGTCGACCACGACCACGACCACGTCGTCGTCGACCGCTGGCTCCTCGGCCGGCGGAGCCGGCTCCTCGCCAGTGCGGCGGAACAGCCCCACCGTCAGGCCACCGGCACGATGTCCGGCGCGCCGAGCCGCGCGGCGTCGGCGGTCGAGTCGTCCGGCTGGGCCTGCGCGTCGCGCTCCGCGGCGCCCCGGCCGCGGTAGTGCTCGACCTCGCGCGTCCGCTGGGCCGCGCTCCAGCCGAGCACGTCGCCCATGAGCTCGGCGACGACGGGGGCGGCGTCCACCCCGCGGTCCCACGACTCGATCGAGATGCGGGTGCGGCGGGCCAGGACGTCGTCGAGGTGCAGCGCGCCCTCGTCGGCGGCGGCGTGGACGACCTCGGCGCGCAGGTAGTCGTCGCTGCTCGGCAGCGGCTCGCCCAGCGACGGGTCGTCGGCGACCAGGGCCAGGACGTCGTGCACGACCGAGCCGTAGCGCTGGAGCAGGTGCTCGATCCGCGCGACGTGCAGACCGCTGCTGTCCGCGAGCGCGTGGCGCCGGTTCCACAGCGCCTTCCAGCCCTCGGCGCCGACGAGCGGGACATCCTGGGTGACGCACGCCGCGGTCACGCCGTCCATCGCCCGGACGGCCTCGTCGACGGCGTCCTGCGCCATGACGCGGTAGGTCGTGTACTTGCCCCCGGCCACGACGACCAGCCCCGGCACGGGGTGGCCGACCAGGTGCTCGCGGGAGAGCTTGCTCGTCTGCTCGGACTCGCCGTGCAGCAGCGGCCGCAGCCCGGCATAGACGCCGACGACGTCCTCGGGGGCGAGCGGCGCGGCCAGCACCTTGTTGACCTCGTCCAGCAGGTAGCGGACGTCGCGCGCGCTGACCGCCGGGTGGCTCTTGTCGAGCGACCAGTCGGTGTCGGTGGTACCGAGGATCCAGTGCCGGCCCCACGGGATGACGAACAGCACGCTGGTCGCGGTGCGCAGGATCATCCCGGACTCCGAGGAGATCCGGTCCCGCGGTACGAGCAGGTGCACGCCCTTGGACGCGCGGACGTGGAACTGGCCACGGGTCTGCGCCAGCGCCTGCGTCTCGTCGGTCCACACGCCGGTGGCGTTGACGACCTGCTGGGCGCGCACGTCGAAGGTGCGGCCGGACTCGAGGTCCTTCACGGTTGCGCCGGTCACCCGCTCGCCCTCGCGCAGCAGCCCGACGACGCGCACCCGGTTCGCGCAGGCGGCGCCGTAGGCCGCGGCGGTGCGCACGATCGTCATGGTGTGGCGGGCGTCGTCGACCTGCGCGTCCCAGTACTGCACGGCGCCGACGAGGGCGTCGGGCGCCAGGGCCGGCGCGATGCGGCGCGCGGCGCGGCGCGAGAGGTGCTTGTGGCGCGGCAGCGACGGGCCGGTCCCCAGCACCGCGGCGAGCCCGTCGTACAGCGCGATGCCCGCCCCGACGTACGGCCGCTCCCAGCCGCGGCCGGTCAGCGGGTAGAGGAAGGACACCGGGCGCACGAGGTGCGGGGCCAGCCGATTGAGCAGCAGCGACCGCTCGCGCAGCGCCTCGGCGACGAGCCGGAAGTCGAGCATCTCGAGGTAGCGCAGGCCGCCGTGCACGAGCTTGCTCGAGCGGCTGGAGGTGCCGCTGGCCCAGTCGCGTGCCTCGACCAGGCCGACGCTCAGCCCGCGCGTGGCGGCGTCGAGCGCCGCGCCCGCGCCGACCACGCCGCCGCCGATGACGAGGACGTCGAGCACCTCCGCCTCGAGGGCGGCGAGGGCGGCGGTGCGGGCCTGCGGACCGAGGGAGGAGCTGGGCACGTCAGGGCGTCGCGTCGGCCGGGGACATGCCGGCCAGCCTAGGCGTCGGGGTCCCGCCGGAGGTCGGCCCCGCAGTCCACAGCCGGTCCACAGGTGCGCCGGACCGCGTTGCCAGGCAGCGGTACGAGGTTGGTCGTACGGCAGGCCGACGGGGCCCGCCCGGACGAGGAGAACCCCCATGCGCACGAAACTCGCCACCGTCGCCCTCGCGGGCGCCCTCGGGCTGACCGGCGTCGCCGGCGCGGCCCTGCTCACCCCGGCCGTGTCGTACGCCGCGACCGGCGACAGCACCGCCCTCACCGAGCGCGTCGAGTCCGTCAAGGAGGCCCTGGCCGGGCTGGTCACCGACGGCACGCTCACTCAGGCGCAGGCCGACGCCCGGTCCGCCGGCCTGGAGGCCCGGGTCACCGAGTCGCTCGACGAGCTCGGCC
>JAJAYV010000282.1 GCA_026786045.1 Frankiaceae bacterium
AGGCCGCCCAGCGGCACAGGCCGCCCAGCGGCACAGGCCGCCCAGCGGCACAGGCCGCCCAGCGGCACAGGCCGCCCAGCGGCACAGGCCGCCGAGCCTGGGACCTACGGGGTCTCTGCCACCGGCGTGCGGAGCGACGTACCGCTCTCCAGGGTCGGGCGCGGGGCCGGCTGGGTCGCCGGCTCCGGGTCGGTGGGGCCGTCGTTCTCGTACTGCTCCGGGCCCGGGGCGGTCGTCGTCGACGTCGTGGGCGCGATCGACGGCTCGGGCGTGGGCTCGACGGTCGCGGGCGAGGTGGCGGTCGGCTCGGCGACGGGTGTGGGGTCCAGGCTCGGCGAGGACGTCGGCGTGGCCGGGCTCGTCGTGGTGGCCGCGGGCGAGGCGGTGGCGGTCGCCAACCCGCTGGTCGTGGGCACGGCGGTCGGCGACGGGCTGACGACGGTCGAGGCTGCGGTCGGGCTGGCGGAGGTCGAGGCGACCGGCACCGGGTCGGCCGCCTCCGCCGGCTCCGTGGGCGCGTCGGAGCCCTTGCCGCCACCGGACACCGCGCCGGCAGCAGCGTGGACCACGGACTCCACCGCGCCGACGACGCCGGTGGCCAGCTCGGTCACCGGCAGCAGGTCGGGCAGGTCGGCACCGACGACCGGGATGGCGCGCAGGTCGGGCCCGGTGCCCAGGCTGAGGAACAGCAGGACGAGGAAGCCGGCGACACCGCCGGACCCGGCGCGGGCGACCTTGCTCAGCGCACCCGAGATCTCTGCGTCGCTGCCGGGCGCGAGCGAGGTGGTCGCGAGGATCCGGCGCAGCGCCCGACGGGCGCGGAACAGCACGTGCTTGACGCTGTCCTCGGCGATGTCGAGCTCCTCGGCGATGACCGGGAAGGGCTTCTCCTCGATCTCGCGCTTGACGAGCGCGGCGCGGTGCAGCGGGGAGAGCAGCGACAGGGCCTCGCGGACCGTGGCGGCGTCCTCGGCCCGCACGACCGGGTCGGCGACCTCCTCGTCGGCCAGCTCAGCCGCTCCGCAGGAGTCGAGGTCGACCAGCGAGGGCCGACGGGCCTGCGCGCGGTAGCGGTCGATGCACAGGTTGGTGATCGTGCGGCGGCAGTAGGCCAGCGCCTGCAGCTCGGTCTCGAGCTCGGGCAGCGCGAGGAACAGCCGCAGGAAGGCCTCCTGCACCACCTCGTCGGCGTCGCGGCCGTCGCGCAGGTAGCGCCGGGCGTGCAGCGTGAAGGACGCGCGGTGCCGCATGTAGAGACCGGCGAAGTCGTGCGGGTCGGCGTTCACGACCCGGTCGGGTGCGGGTAGGGACGCAGAAGCCGTGTCGGTGCTGGTCTGGTCCCGCACGTGCCTGCCCTCCACATCTACGAGGACGCTTGCGCGCCTGCCCAGTCGTCATCCTGCCCCATCTCGTGCAGGAACCGGCGCGAAACGCTAGGTTGTTGTAAAAGCAATCATCCGCACCTCCCCCGACCCTGAGGAGCACCCATGAGCGACGTCACGCTCTCCGTCATCTACTACTCCGCCACCGGCAGCGTCTACGCGCTGGCCCAGGAGGCCGTCGTCGCCGCCGAGAAGGCCGGCGCCGAGGTCCGCCTGCGCAAGGTGCAGGAGCTCGCCCCGCAGGAGGCCATCGCCGCCAACGAGGGCTGGAGCAAGCACGCCCTCGAGACCGAGGACGTGCCGGTCGCGACCGCCGACGACGTCACCTGGGCCGACGCGGTCATCTTCGGCACGCCCACCCGCTACGGCAACGTGTCGGCGCAGCTCAAGCAGTTCTTCGACACGCTGGGCCCGCAGTGGTCGCAGGGTCAGCTCGCGAACAAGGTCTACACCGGCTTCACGAGCACCGGCACCAACCACGGCGGCCAGGAGTCCACGCTGCTGGCGATGTACAACAGCTTCTACCACTTCGGCGGGATCATCGTCCCGCCCGGCTACACCGACCCGAGCAAGTTCGTGGACGGCAACCCGTACGGCGCCAGCCACATCTCGGACAACGGCGCCAACCCGCCGCAGGAGCAGGACCTGACCGCCGTGGCGTACTCCGCCCGGCGCGCGGTGGAGATCACTGCGCAGCTCAAGCGCGGCGCCGCAGCCGCCTAGCAGCAGCCCTTAGCAGTACGAGCCCGTACGACGGCCGGTCACCCCGCGGGGTGGCCGGCCGCGGTCGTGCGACAGGCGCGTGTCAGTCCCCGACCGCCAGCACCTTCAGCACTGCGGTGCCGGCCTCGTCGGACGCGGCGAGGTCGACCTCGGCGGTGATCGCCCAGTCGTGGTGCTCCTCAGGGTCGTCGAGGATCTGCCGCACCAGCCAGCGGCCGGGCTCCTTGGTGATCATGAACAGCGCCGGGCCACGCGCGTCCGGACCGGTGCCGAGCTCGTCGTGCTCCTCGAAGTAGCCGCGGACCGCGAACTCCCACGCGTCCTGGCCGAAGTCCGGGTCGAGCTCGCCGAGGTCGATCCAGCGGCGCAGCGCCATGAGCTCGACCCGGCGGAAGACCGCGTTGCGCACCAGCACCCGAAAGGCCCGCTCGTTGGCGGTGACCGGTGGCGGGGTCTCGTCGACCGGAACGGCGACCGGCACCTTGGCGGGGTTCTTGAGCGACTCCCACTCCTCGAGCAGCGAGCTGTCGGTCTGCCGGACGATCTCGCCCAGCCAGCTGATGAGGTCCTCGACCTCCTCGGTGCGGGCCGACTCCGGCACCGTGCGGCGCAGCGCCTTGAACGCGTCGGCCAGGTAGCGCAGCAGCAGCCCCTCGGAGCGGGCCAGGCCGTAGAAGCCGACGTACTCGACGAAGGTCATCGCCCGCTCGGACAGGTCGCGCGCGACCGACTTGGGGGTCAGCTCCTCGTCGGCGACCCACGGGTGGCCGCCGCGGTAGACCTCGAACGCCGCTTCGAGCTCCTCGCGCAGCGGCATCGGGTAGGCGATCTCCTCGAGCAGCTCCATCCGCTCCTCGTACTCGATGCCCTGGGCCTTCATCTCGGCCACGGCCTCGCCCTTGGCCTTGCTGCGCTGAGCGGCGAGCACCTGTCGCGGCGCCTCCAGCGTCGCCTCGACCACGCTCAGCACGTCCAGGGCGTACGACGGCGACTCCCGGTCGAGCAGCTCGAGCGCCGCCACGGCGAACGGCGACAGCGGCTGGTCCAGGGCGAAGTCCGGCTGCAGCTCGACGGTCAGCCGGACGGTGCGGCCGTCGGCGTCGGGCCCGGCGAGGCGCTCGATCGTGCCGGCCCGCAGCAGCGCCTTGTAGATGCTGATCGCCTTGCGGATCAGCCTGCGCTGCTCGGTCCGCGAGGCGTCGTTCTCGGTGAGGATCCGTCTCATGTGGACGAAGAAGTCCCCAGGCCGCTGGACGACCTGCAGCAGCATCGCGTGGCTCACCCGGAACGAGCTGGTCAGCACCTCCGGCTCGGCGGCGACCAGCCGCTCGAAGGTCGGCTTGCCCCAGCTGACGAAGCCCTCGGGGGCCTTCTTG
>JAJAYV010000283.1 GCA_026786045.1 Frankiaceae bacterium
GAACCCCGCCGGCACTGAGGCGGTCAGGATCCCCGCCGCCAGCGGCCCGCCGCCGCGCTCGTAAGCGATGGCCACGGCCAGGCCCTCCGCGGCGATGACGGAGGCCGCGCTCAGCAGCCCCCAGCTCAGGAGCACCCGCAGACGCCGGCTCCCCATGACCAGCCGCAGCCCAGCGGCCGCCTCCTGCAGGGCGCCACCGGGCGCGGACGTGACCTCCAGGATCCGCTCGCGGACGAAGGCCAGGAGCAGCAGCGCCGAGAGCGCGAACGTCGCCGCGTCCAGCAGCAGCGCCACCTCCACACCCAGCAGGGCGACGAGCGCACCGCCGGCGACGAAGCCACCCACCTGCCCTGCCTGGCCGACAGCGTTGCTGAGGGCGTTGGCCACGACGTACGGCTCGCCGTCGAGCACGTCGGCCAGCAGGGCGCTGCGGGCCGCCTCCGCGGGAGGGGATAGCAGCCCGACGACGATGAGCACGGCGAAGACGACCCAGAGCGACAGCCCGGGCACGGCCAAGGCCGCGACGAGCGCCATCCGGGCGACGTCGCAGAGCACCATGATCCGGCGCCGCGGGTAGCGGTCCGGCAGTGCGGACAGCAGCGGCCCGCCGACCAGCCAGGTCAGGTAGGAGCAGGCGTAGGTGGCCGAGGCCGCGAAGGGCGAGCCGGAGCGCTCGAGCACCAGCAACGCCACGGCGATGCGGGCCACCTGGTCACCCAGGGTGCTCATGCCGTCCGAGATGAGCAGCGCCCTGAACTCGCGCACGGCGAGGACCTGGCGGTACGTCACGCGAGGCTCACGGGGCGGAGTCACGCCTTCAGTGTGATGGATGGGACCGCTGTGAACCAGCAAGTCGACGAAGCAGAAGTGTCAGACCTGCCCCGGATGATGCCCAGGTGTCCCCTTCACCAGCGCGTCGCCGGAAGGTCAGGTACGGGGAGCTGCTCGCCGCAGTGCCGCACGCCCTCCACCTCGCCGACCTGCTGAGACGGCTGGGGATGACCCCGTACGGCGGCAACGACGAGTCCACGAGGACGCGCCTGCTCGCCCTGGGCGTCGACGAGCCGAGGTTCCGGGCCGGGCGTCAGGTCCGTCCCGTCGACCACTGGAGCTGGCCGCTGCGGTGTCGAGCGCGACCAGCGGCGAGAGGGTCCGGGGCGTCCCGGCCGCGCCGCTCGACACCGTCCTGGTGCGCGGGCGGCCTTGCAGCACGAGCAAGCTGCGCCTGCGGCTGCTGCGGCTGCGCCGGCTGCGGAGGTGCACCGGCGCGCCGGCTGCGGAGGTGAGCAGTGGCGGGGGCGGCCCATGCCGCTCGAGCTGGACCACGTCAACGGGGACCGCACGGACAACCGGCTGGAGAACCTCCGGCGGCTGCTGTGCCCCAACTGGCACGCCCAGACCGACACCTATCGAGGGCACAACATCGGCGCGCCGCGGGCGGCTGCACCTGCCGAGCCGGCGGCGCCAGTCTCGGACCGCGCTGCGATTGCCCGACGGCGACTGCTACTGGTGATGGCGCAACGCACCTCCTAGCGTGACGCGGAGGCCCCCGTAGCCCAACTGGCCAGAGGCGACGGATTTAAGTCCCGTGAAGTGTGGGTTCGACTCCCACCGGGGGCACAGCGTGGATCCACCGGGCACATCTCGTGATGCCCGTACGTTGTACTCAGCGCACGGTCCCGCCCGAGGTCCGCGCAAAGGAGAACGACACCCACATGCGCAGCGTCGAGTCCAACAACCCCGTCTTCGCGCGCAGCGAGCCGCTCGCGCGCAGCCTCTCGCACGGCGTCGGCTTCCACCCCGCGCCGTCCGCGGACGAGGTCGAGAACCTCTACCGCACACCCCAGCGGATGACGATGGACGACGTCGTCGTCAAGACCGGCATCCTGCTGGCGATCGTCGTCGGCGTGGGTGCCGCCTCGTGGTACCTGCAGGTCGGCATCCGCGTCGCGATGATCGCGGCCCTCGCCGGCTTCGCGCTCGCGATGGTCAACATCTTCAAGAAGCAGGTCAGCCCGCCGCTGATCATGGCGTACGCCGTCGCCCAGGGCGTCTTCCTGGGCGTCATCAGCGCCAGCTGGGAGGGCGATTACCGCGGCATCGTCGTGCAGGCCATCGTCGGCACGGCGGCGGTCTTCGGCGCGGTGCTGTTCGGCTACAAGAGCGGCCGGCTGCGCGCGACGCCGAAGTTCACCAAGGTCGTCACCTTCGGCCTGGTCGGCATGGTCGCCGTGTTCTTCCTCAACATCATCGCCAACGCCTTCGGCGCGGGCGACGCCCTAGGCCTGAGCACCGGCGGGCCGATCGCGATCCTGTTCACGCTCGGTCTGATCATCTTCGGGGCGCTGACGTTCGTGCTCGACTTCGACCAGGCCGACCGCATGGTGGCTGCCGGTGTCCCGGAGGAGGAGTCCTGGCGCGTCGCCTTCGGCCTCGTCGTCGGGCTGATCTTCCTCTATCTCAACATGCTGCGCCTGCTCTCCTACCTGCAGAGCAGCGACTAGTCGCACGGCTCGACCGACGGGCCCGCACCCGTAACGGTGGCGGCCCGTCTCCGTTGCTCAGCCGGCCTGGTCCGGCCCCGCGCTCGAGGTGCACCCGGATCAGGCACCGCTGCTCGGCCGTCATCGCCTCCCGGTACTCCGCCCAGTCCTCGTGCTCCCCGGCCACCGCGCGGTAGTACTCGACCAGCGGTTCCATCGCCTCCGGCAGCGACAGCACCTCGACCCTGCCCTCAACCTGGACCCAGGGGCCGTAGAAGGCATCGGGGAACACGCACAGCCAGGCCCGCGGCTCGCGGCGCAGGTTCTTCAACTTGTACGCCGTCTCACGACTGCTCACGACGACGCGTCCTTGCGCGTCGACCGCCGCGGCCACGGGCGACATCTGCGGCGAGCCGTCGTGGCGCAGCGTGGTGCGGACGGCGTGCGAGTGCTGGCGGACGTGCTCGCGGGCGGCGTCGAGGTCCATCGCCGGACGGTAGCGTCTGCGCGTGCTCCCCACGTCGGTAGAGGACGAGGGTCCTACCGCGCTGATGCGGCGGGAGAGCCGCTCGCTGGTGCAGCGCCTGCGGCTGTGGACGCCCGCCCGCTACGCCGCCGACGCGCCTCCGCACGGCACCCGCGGTGACCTGGTGCACCACCTCGTGCAGGACCTCGCCGACCTCGCCGCGCAGGCCGAGGGCCAGCCGCGCCGGGAGGTTCCTCGGCTGGACGACCTCGGCCTGGCCGACCAGCTCGCCGTCAACTCCGACGACCTGGTGCGCGCCGACCCGCCGGCCGAGCTGGCCCGTGCGGTCACGGCCCACCTGCTGCTGCACCGGCAGGACCTGCTCGACGAGCCGCCGCCGCCGGGCCTGCTGGCCCGGCTCGGCACCCCGCTGGCCGGTTCCTGCGGACTCCACGCGGGGGACCGGCCTTCGCCGTACGCGGCTGGGGACTAGCTGAGGCGCTCGACCACCATGGCCATGCCCATGCCGCCGCCGACGCACATGGACTCGACGCCCCACGTCTTGTCGGCGGTCTGCAGGCCGTTGAGCAGCGTGCCGGTGATGCGTGCGCCGGTGGAGCCGAACGGGTGGCCCAGCGCGATGGCGCCGCCGTTGACGTTGAGCTTGTCCAGCGGAATGCCCACCTCCTTGTAGGAGGGGATGACCTGCGCGGCGAAGGCCTCGTTGATCTCGAACAGGTCGATGTCGTCGACGGTCTTGCCGGCCAGCGCGAGGGCCTTCTTGATGGCCTCGACCGGGCCCAGGCCCATGATCTCGGGTGACAGGCCGGTCACCGACGTGGAGACGATGCGGGCCAGCGGCGTCAGGCCCAGCTCCTTGGCCTTCGTGTCGCTCATGATCACCACCGCGGACGCGCCGTCGTTGAGCGGGCAGGCGTTGCCGGCCGTGATGAGGCCGTTCGGGCGGAAGACCGGCTTCAGGCCGGCCAGCGCCTCGACCGTGGTGCCGGCCCGCGGGCCGTCGTCGGTGCTGACGACGGTGCCGTCCGGCGTGGTGACCGGGGTGATCTCGCGCTCGAAGAAGCCGTTGGCGATCGACTTCTCGGCCAGGTTCTGCGAGCGGGTCGCGAACTCGTCCATCTCCTGGCGGCTGATGCCCTTGATGCGGGCGACGTTCTCGGCGGTCTCGCCCATGGCGATGTAGACGTCGGGCAGCGTCCCGTCCTGGCGCGGGTCGCTCCAGTCCTCGGCGCCCGAGGTCTGGCGCTCCGCGGTGCGGGCCTGCGCCTCGGCGAAGACCGGGTTGGTGAGCTCCTGGCCCGGGATCATGTCGCTGTTGCCCTTGACGAAGCGGCTGACCGTCTCGACGCCGGCGGAGATGAAGACGTCGCCCTCGCCGGCCTTGATGGCGTGCAGCGCCATGCGGGTCGTCTGCAGCGAGGAGGAGCAGTAGCGGGTGATCGTCGTGCCGGGCAGGTGGTCGAAGCCCAGCAGGGTCGCGACGACGCGGCCCATGTTCATGCCCTGCTCGCCGCCGGGCAGGCCGCAGCCGAGCATGAGGTCGTCGATGTCGCGCGGGTCGAGCGCGGGCACCTTGTCGAGCGCGGCCTTGACGATGGTGGCGGCCAGGTCGTCCGGACGGACGTCCGTGAGCGAGCCCTTGAAGGCGCGGCCGATGGGCGAGCGGGCGGTCGCGACGATGACGGCTTCGGGCACGGATTGCTCCTCGGAGATGGGGACGGCTTGCCGACGAGCGTACGACCGGGACCGAACGGCGTTCTAGCCGGCTGCCTCGGCCTCGAGCTCGGCGGGGTCGGTCGGCCCCTCGGGGGCACCCCGGCCGACCAGCGGCAGCCGCCGGCGCAGCCGGGCGAGCCGTCCGCCGCCGCTCTCGTCCTCGGGCATCGGGTCGACCTCGACGCCGGGCTCGCGCGCGGCCACCCGGGCGGCGAGCTGCACGTCCTGGACCGAGTCACTGATCGGCACGCTGACCGGGATCTCGACGCCCAGGCTCTCCAGCGCGCCCGGCAGCATCGCGTCGACGATCCGCCGGTAGCCGTCGGCCGAGGGGTGGAAGCGGTCGGCGCTCCACAGGTGCGGGTGGGCGTGGAAGTCGTCGGCGAGCAGATCGCCGAGGGAGACCGCGATCCCGCCGGCGTCGACGGTCGCGACGGTCTGCGCCGCCGCCAGCCTGCGGCTCCACACGGCGGCGACGGTGCGCAGCGGCTGCATGACCGGCTTGACCGAGCCGAGGTCGGGACAGGTGCCGACGACGACCTGCGCGCCGGAGCGGCGCAGCGTGGCGACGGCCTGCGACAGCTCCCGGGCCGAGGTGGCGATCGGCACCCGGTGCGTCACGTCGTTGGCGCCGACGACGATGAACGCGATGTCGACCGGCCGCCGCAGCGCCTTGGCGACCTGCACCTCGAGGTCGGCCGAGCGGGCGCCGACGACCGCGAGGACCTCAAGGTCGACCCGCCGGTGCAGGTCACGGGCGATCCCGCCGGCCAGCAGCGCGCCGGGCGTCTGCTCGGCCAGGTCGCAACCCAGACCAGCCGCGGCCGAGTCGCCGAGTACGACCAGGTGGGCCGGCTTGTCGCCGCGCTTGCCCCGGCCGTAGGACCCGGCGGCCAGCGGCGCCTTCGTCGTGGGCACGCCGATCGTCCTGCGGGCCAGCTTGGCCTCGGTGGCGAGTACCACGTAGGTCAGGCCGAGCGCGCCGGCGAAGCCGCCACCGCCGTACGCCGTCTTGACCGCGACGTAGCGAGCGCGGCGGCCAGGGCGCGGGACGGTGGGGGCCCTCACGAGGCCCGCCCGGCGAGGAAGGCCCGCACGGCCGCCTGCGCGCCGGTGGAGACGTGGGCGCCATGGGTGAACCCGGCGACGGAGAAGTCGAGCTCGCCGAGCCGGGCCGCCGAGGTGCGCGACAGCGTGACGTGGGTGCAGGAGGAGGCGAACGACCAGCGCAGCCCGCGGACGTTGAAGATCGCGTCGCCGGTGACCAGGACCCCGCTGGAGGGGTGCAGGAACGAGCAGTGGCCGGGGGTGTGCCCGGGCGTGTGCACGACGGAGATCCCGCCGGCCACCGGCAGCACCGCGCCGTCGGCGAAGGTCTCGAGCTCCGCCACCGGGGCGAAGCCGGTGGCCTTCCTCGGCAGCCGCGCCATCAGCCGTCCACCACGCGTCGAGCGGTCGACCGCGGGCATCCGGCCCTCGCGGACGTAGACGGCCTCGCGCTCGTGGGTGTGCACGGCCGCGCCGGTCGCCGCCTGCACCTCGGCCAGCCCGCCGGCGTGGTCGTTGTGGGCGTGGCTGAGCAGCAGGTGGGTGACGTCACCGGGCGCCCGGCCGAGCTGGGCGAGCGCCGCGAGCAGTGCCTTCGACGCCCGCTTGGTGCCGGCGTCGACGAGGACCAGCGAGCCGTCGGGCCCGGCGATGAGGTAGCTGTTGACGACGTCGGCGGGAGCGGTCGGGATGCGCCAGACGCCGTCGGCAACCTGCACCGCGGTCATGGCCGTCCCTCCCTCGTCGGTGACCACCGGCCGGTAGCCCACCCTGTCGACCCTAGCCCGCTGACCTGCGGCTGCTGGGGGCCCGGTCGCCGTAGGCTTGCCCGCGGGCGGCCTGTGGACGACGGGGTCCCGCGGCGCCCCGTCCGACCCGGAGGTCCCGGCCCGTGCAGGTCACCGAGCACGTCATCGACCTCGTTGGCGGCACCCCGCTGGTGCGGCTGACCCGCGTCACCGAGGGGCTGTCCGCTCAGGTGCTCGCGAAGGTGGAGTACTTCAACCCCGGCGGCTCGGTCAAGGACCGCATCGCGCTGGCGATGGTCGAGGACGCCGAGCGCTCCGGCGCGCTGCAGCCCGGCGGGGTGATCGTCGAGCCGACCTCTGGCAACACCGGGGTGGGCCTGGCACTGGTCGCGCAGAAGAAGGGCTACACCTGCGTCTTCGTCTGCCCCGACAAGGTCGCCAAGGACAAGATCGACGTGCTGCGGGCGTACGGCGCGCAGGTCGAGGTCTGCCCGACCGCCGTCGACCCGGACGACCCGCGCTCCTACTACTCCGTCAGCGACCGGCTCGCCCGCGAGATCCCCGGCGCTTGGAAGCCCGACCAGTACGCCAACCCGAACAACCCCCGGGCCCACTACGAGAGCACCGGCCCGGAGGTCTGGGAGCAGACCGACGGGCGGGTGACGCACTTCGTCGCCGGCGCCGGCACCGGCGGCACCCTCGGGGGCGTCGGCCGCTACCTCAAGGAGGTCAGCAGTCACCGCCCCGGTGGCCGGGTGAAGGTCTACGGCGCCGACCCCGTCGGCTCGGTCTACTCCGGCGGCGACGGCCGGCCCTACCTCATCGAGGGCGTCGGCGAGGACTTCTGGCCGAGTACGTACGACCCGTCGGTTCCGGACGGGATCCTTGCCGTGTCGGACCGCGACGCCTTCGCCATGACCCGCCGGCTGGCCCGCGAGGAGGGGCTGCTCGTCGGCGGCTCCTGCGGGATGGCGGTCGTCGCGGCGCTGCGCGTGGCGCAGGACCTCGGCCCGGACGACGTCGTCGTCGTGCTGCTGCCGGACGGCGGCCGTGGCTACCTGTCGAAGATCTTCAACGACGACTGGATGGCCGACTACGGCTTCCTGCACGCCGACGCCGGCACCACGACCGTCGCGGACGTCATGGCGGCCAAGCGCTCGGACGGGCCGCTGCCGTCGTTCGTGCACACCCACCCGACCGAGACCGTGCGCGAGGCCATCGACATCCTGCGGGAGTACGGCGTCTCGCAGATGCCGGTCGTCCGGGCCGAGCCGCCGGTCATGACCGCCGAGATCGTCGGCGCGGTGCACGACCGCGACCTGCTCGACGCGCTGTTCACCGGCCGGGCGCAGCTAGCAGACCGGCTGGCCGACCACATGGCGCCGCCGCTGCCGATGGTCGGCGCCGGCGAGGCGGTGCAGGCGGCGATGGTGGCCCTGGAGAAGGCCGATGCCGCAGTCGTCGTCGCCGACGGCCGCCCCACCGGGGTGCTGACCCGCCAGGACGTGCTGGCCTTCCTGAGCGAGTAGTCGGACTCAGCGAGTCGCCCCCAGCCTGGCGACGACCGCGGTGTGCGGGACGGTCAGGGCGAGCAGCGCCACGAGCAGGCCGCCGGTGATGCCGACGACGAGTGCCAGCGCGGCCGTGCCGACCAGCGCGACCAGGGTGGGCAGCGCCGCCGCGCGGGCAAAGCGGGCCAGACCGTCCCTCGGGGAGCCGTCCCCGCGCGGGTCCAGGGCGACCAGGCGAGCGGTGTGCCTGACCGCGTGCCAGCCGGCGAACCACGCGGCGAAAGCGGCCAGCGGCGGCAGCACGGCGGCGACGGCGACGACCAGCACGAGCTCGGCCTGCCGGCGCCTGTCCCGCCAGGTGGAGGCCAGCCCGGCGAGGACCAGGACGACCGTCAGCGCCACCAGCCCGGCGCGCACGGGGGAGTCGAGCAGCACCCCGGCCAGGCCGGGGTCGAGCC
>JAJAYV010000284.1 GCA_026786045.1 Frankiaceae bacterium
GCTGGCCGGCGACGCCGCGCACACGATGCCTCCCTTCGCCGGCCAGGGCCTCGGCGCCGGGGTGCGCGACGCGTGGGCCCTCGGCGCGCTGATTCCACGCGGCGAGGTGGACCGCTACGAACCGCTCCGCAAGCCGCACGTGACGGCGATGACCCGCCTGTCGCTCTTCCTCGGCGCGGTGCTCGAGACCGGCTCGGTGCCCGGCGCGCGAGCACGAGATGCACTGCTGGGCAGTGCCTTCCGCGCACCGTTTCTCGGCCCGTGGCTGGGCCGGGGCGGCCCCCGCAACAGCCGCAGCGGCGTCCTCGATCTTTAGCTGCCCACGCGACGCCGATCTGCTGCCCCCGGCGGCAGCGCCCCACGACCCCGGCGCCCCCACGGCCCGGCGCCCCCCACCCCGGCGCCCCCCACGGCCCTGTGATCCACGTGAG
The DNA here is from genome assembly GCA_026786045.1 of Frankiaceae bacterium. Classification (GTDB taxonomy): domain Bacteria; phylum Actinomycetota; class Actinomycetes; order Mycobacteriales; family SCTD01; genus SCTD01. The sequence goes on from JAJAYV010000284.1 coordinate 432, forward strand.
GTTGTGGGTCCTTCGGGGTGCCAGAAGCACCCGTAACCCCACGTGGATCACGGGCGGTGCCCGGTGGGGCTACTCCCAGCCGTGCCGGGCGCGGAGGGCAGAGCTGATGTAGCGGAAGCGCGCCTCGTCGAGCACCGCACCCTCCCGGCGGATGCTGTCCGGCCGGAGCTCGAGGACCCGGTCGAGCCGGACGAAGCTGTCCCGCCCCTGGCGGTCCCACGGTCCCTTGCCCAGCGGCAGCCAGCCGTCCTGGTGGGCCCGCCGCTCCTGCGTGGACAGCTGCAGCCCGAGCACGGTCGCGCGGTCCCGGCGTCCGACGATCAGCACCGGGCGGTCCTTCGCCTCGCCGGGCCGGTCCTCGAACGGGACGGCCGCCCAGACGATCTCCCCCGGATCGGCCCGGCCGTTGCGCCGCGGGGCGTACGTGACACGACGCGCACCGGAGCGCCCGAACAGACCGCGCAGCCAGGACCAGGTCGACATCCGCGGACCGTACTTCCTGCTCACGCTGGAGCGGCCGTGCTCCTGCAGAGGTCAGCGCGGGTCGAGGGAGCGCTGCTCCTCCAGCCAGCGCACGCCGGCCGCCCACGCGGCGCTGCTCGGGTCGATCGGGTCGCGGTGCCGGCCGGTGGTCTCGACGAGCGGTACGCCGTGCAGGGCGGCGTACTCCCGTGACCGCGCGACGGGCACGGTCTCGTCACTGGTCGTGTGCACGACCAGCGCCGGCACGCCAGGGGCGCCGCGGCGGACCGGGTCGGCCTGCGCCCACCGCTCCGGCACCTCGGCAGAGGCCCCGCCGAGGAGCTGCTCGGCGTGCTCGCGGGCGCGCTCGAGGTTCGTCACCGGCGCGAGCGCCAGGACTGCGGACGCGACGACCCGCGGCGACGACCCGACCGCGCCGTCCGGCAAGCCGGCCCGTCCCGCCGCCCACAGCGCGAGCTGCCCGCCGGCGGAGTGCCCGACGAGGACGACCTGCGACAGGTCGAGCGGCGCGTCGAGCCCGGCCAGCGCGTCGACGGCACCGGCCACGTCCTCGAAGGTCTCCGGCCAGCCGCCGCCCCCACCCCGACTCTCGCCGAGCCGGCGGTACTCCACGTTCCACACCGCCCACCCGCGCGCGGCCAGGTCAAGCGCCGCCGGGCGCATGACGAGCTTGCTGAAGCGCGTCTGCCAGTAGCCGCCGTGCAGCAGCACCGCGACCGGGAACGGACCGTCCCCGTCCGGAAGGTGCAGGTCGGCCACCTGCGACCGGTCGTCGCCCAGCTGGTGGCGAGAACCCCTGCGCAGCAGGGAGAGCAGGACCTGCAGCTCGAGCCGCACTACGCGCGGGCCCAGTCCGCGACCACGCGCGCGAGCTCGGGACCACGGTCCTCCTGCAGGAAGTGGCCGCCGCCCTCGATCGTCGTGTGGGGCTGGCCGGCAGCGCCGGGGATCTTGCCGATGAGCATCCGCTCGCCGCCGCCGGTGATCGGGTCCTTGTCGGAGAAGGCACACAGGAAGGGCTTCCCGAAGCCGACGAGCACCTCCCACGCCCGCTGGTTGTCCGGCGTCGCCGGGTTGTCCGGGTCCTGCGGGATGAGGTCGGGGAAGGCCCGCGCCCCGGCCTTGTACGACGCGTCGGGGAACGGCGCGTCGTACGCCGCCTGCACCTCGGGGGCCATCGGCTCGGCGCAGCCGGAGGCGACGAGGAAGCCGATCGGCAGGTCCTCGGTCCGCACCACGAAGTCGCGGAACTGCCACCACGCGTCGGGCAGCCGGCGGGTGCCGTCCGGCAGGCCGGTGTTCGCGGCGCAGACGCGGGCGAAGCGGGACCCCTCTCCGGCGGCAACGGCTTCGGCGACCAGGCGCAGCCCTAGCAGCCCGCCCCAGTCCTGGCAGACCAGCGTCACGTCCTGCAGGTCCAGCGCGTCGAAGAGCACCGACCGCAGCCACTCGACGTGCCGCTCGTAGGTGTAGTCCTCGAGCCGGGTCGGCTTGTCCGAGCGGCCGAAGCCGATGAGATCCGGTGCCACGCAGCGAAACCCGGCGTTCACCAGCACCGGGATCATGTGCCGGTAGAGGTAGCTCCACGAGGGCTCACCGTGCAGCAGCAGCACGACCGGACCGGATCCCTCGTCGACGTAGGCCATCCGCAGGCCGTCCGACGTCTGCGCGTACGACGGGGCGTACGGGAAGCCGGGCAGGTCGGCGAAGCGGTCTTCAGGGGTGCGCAGGACGTCCATCGGAAGACCGTACTCAGCGCCGGAACGCGCTGGTGTCCGCCTCGGCCGGGGCCGCCAGGTTGAGCCGGGTGAAGGCCAGCGCCTCGGCCAGGTCGGCCTCGCGCTCGGCGCGGTCCTCGCACTTGCGGGTGTTCACCTCGACGAC
>JAJAYV010000285.1 GCA_026786045.1 Frankiaceae bacterium
GATGCCGTTGCCGTCCCGCTGGGCGATTGACTTGCGGTGCGTAAAGCCCCGCGCCTGGCGAGCCCGGGAAGGAAGCTCACTTGCATGGCGGCCAGGATCTGGGTGCCTTCGGCGGCTACCAGCAGGAGGTGCGCCGGGTCGGCGTCGATGGCAACGAAGGCGTGCAAATAAGGCTGCAGGTCCGCGGCGGTGACTACCGGGCGGCATTGCAAGCGCTCACGATCACCTTCGTGAGACGCGGCCCCCCAGCATGACCGCCAGGATCAATTTCACGGAGGGTCTGGTGTCCCCTCGAAATCCAGGTGCGGACTGTTGGCGTGGTGGTGTGTGACCGGCGCGGCAGCAGTGGGGTCGCCGGCTCGTGGGCCGGTGTGGCGGCGACCGGCCAGTACCTTGGCTTGTCCTTCTACGGACCTCGCGTCGTGCCGTTCTGACCCCGCGGGGAGCGGGCGTCGTGGCTAGGGTGCGCGGATGTCGCTCTCGACCTGGTCTGCCCGCCGACGGGTGCTGGTCGCGCTGGCCGCCGTGCTGGTCGTCGCGCTGATCGGCGGCGGCGTCCTCGTGCAGCAGCGGCGGGCGAAGGAGCAGCGGCTCGACGCCGCGGCGCGGGCGGCCGCGCAGGGCTTCACCGCCGCGTTGGAGGAGGGCGACCTGCTGCGCGCATCGGTCGCTGACCCGGAGGCAGACCAGGTCCGCTACGCCGAGATCGTGAGCGGGCTGGGCGAGCTGACGCCGCAGGTCGATGTCACCGCCGTACGCCGGGACGGGGACACCGGCAGCGCCGACCTCAGCTGGAGCTGGCCCTTCGGTCCGGACTCCTGGAGCTACACGACGCAGCTGCCGCTGTCCGCCGGGACGGGCGACGACGCGCCGTGGGTCGCCCGCTTCTCCGCGCCGGTCGTGCACCCGGAGCTGGGCGAGACGGGGCTGCTCGACGCGAGCCGGGAGCCGGCTTTGCGTGGTGACGTCTTGTCCCGGAGCGGCGCCCCGCTGGTGACGAGCACGCCGGTGGTCGACGTCGGGGTGCAGCCCTCGCGCGCCACGGATCCCGCGTCGCTGTCGCTCACGCTCGCCGACCTGGTCGACGTGGATGCGGCCTCGCTCGAGCAGCGCATCCGCGAGGCGGCGCCCGACGCGTTCGTCCCCGTCATCACCCTGCGCCGCGGCGACTACGACCCCCTGCGTACGCAGCTGCAGCCGCTGCCCGGCGCGGTGTTCCGCGAGGCGACCATGCCGCTCGCGCCCACGAGGGAGTTCGCGCGGGCGCTGCTCGGCACGGCGGGACCGGTCACCGCCGAGGTCGTCGAGGTGTCGGAGGGACGCCTCGTGCCCGGCGACACGGCCGGCCTGTCGGGCCTGCAGCGCGCGCTCGACACACGGCTCGGAGGAACCGCCGGCGTGACCGTCGAGAAGGTCGAGGACGAGCAGCGCACGGAGCTGTTCGCCGTCGAGCCGGTGGCCGGCGAGCCGGTGCAGGTCTCCCTCGACCCGGCGGTGCAGCAGGCCGCCGACGCGGCGCTGGCCACGGCGAGCGGCGGCAACGGCAACGCCTCCCTCGTCGCCGTCGACGTGGCGACCGGTGACCTGGTCGCGGTGGCGAACACGCCGGCGGCGGGAGAGAACCGCGCCCTGACGGGGCAGTACCCGCCGGGCTCGACCTTCAAGGCGGTCAGCACCCTCGCCCTGCTCGCGAACGGCCTCGACGCGCGGGAGGTGGTCGGCTGCCCGCCCACCGCGACCATCGACGGCCGGGCGTTTCGCAACTTCGAGGGCAACGCTCTCGGGGAGGTGCCTTTCAGCACCGCCTTCGCGCAGTCGTGCAACACCGCCTTCGTCGGGCTCTCGGACCGCCTCGAGCCGCAGACACTCCCGACGACCGGGCAGTCGTTCGGCCTCGGCGTGCCGTGGCAGGCGGGCGTCGACGTCTTCCCCGGCGACGTCCCGGCACCGACGACCGAGGTCGAGCTGGCCGCCGCGACCATCGGGCAGGGGCGCCTGCTCGCCAGCCCCGCCGCGATGGCGCAGGTCGCGGCGACGATCGCCCGCGGCTCGTGGGCGCCGCCGCGCCTGCTGCTGAATCCCGCGCAAGAGGCTGCGCCCGCCGAGCCACCGCAGGCCGACGCCAGCCAGCTGGCTGCGGTGCGGGACCTCATGCGGCAGGTCGTCGTCGACGGCACCGCGAGGGCGCTCGCCGATGTGCCCGGCGAGCCGGTGCACGCCAAGACGGGCACTGCGGAGTACGGCACCGAGTCGCCGCCGCGCACGCATGCCTGGACGATCGGCTTCCAGGAAGGCGTCGCGTTCGCCGTGCTCGTGGAGGACGGCGAGAGCGGCGGCGTCGTCGCCGTACCGGTGGCGGAGGCGTTCCTGCGGGGGCTCTAGCCGGTGGCTGCGCACCGACACCCGCACCGTGGCGGTGTCCGCGGTGAACGACTCCGTCGTTTGCCGAACGCGCCGTCGGACGACCACCAGGTTGAGCCGGGAAGCAGGGCGAAGCGGCCGACCCGCGCGTCGTCCCCGCGCGCGTTGGGCTGCCAGGTCCCTCGGCGCGAGCCAGCCGTCGTAGCCCTCCAGGGCGGGGTGGTCGCGGCGCAACAGGACGCCGCCGTCGCCGTCGCCCGAGTTGAGGTCGGCTGACACCGCCTCGCGCGGTAGGGGTGCTGGGCCGAGCCACCCCTGGGAAATTGAGTGCTCCCGGCACTGCAGGGGAAGCATGGGGCCGTGAGCAGTCGGCCGATGGAGTGGAGCCGCTGCGCGGGACACCGGCGGCAGCAGCGGCAGGACGCGCTCGCCGTGCAGCTCAGCGAGTTCGTCCGGGCCTTTGCAGCGGCGCCAGGACGATCCGCAGCGCACGCTGATCGAGAGGCTGCGGTCGCGCTGATTCCCGGCTGCGACGAGGGTTCGATCAGCGGCGTCCTCGGCCGTCGGCGCGTCCGGTCCGAGGCCGCCTCCGGCGAGCTCCCCCCGGGTCGTCGACGAGCTGCAGCCCGCCGCCGGCGATGTCGCCCTGAGCCGCTTCGGAGTCATGTTCTTCGCCGACCCGGCGGCCGCGTTCGCCAACATCGCCAGTGGCCTTCGCCCCGGAGGCCGGCTGGTCTTCGTGTGCTGGCAGAACCTCGCAGATAACGAATGGATCGTGGTTCCGGACGCCGCCGCCGCCCAGCACATGACGCTCCCACCGCTGGATGACCCGACGGGTCCAAGCCGTTCTCGCTGGGCCAGCGCGATCGCATGGCCGCCGTGCTGGGCGCGGCGCAACTCACCGACGTCACCATCGAACCGGTCGCTGAGCCACTGTGGATGGGCACCGACGTCGCCGACGCGGTCGCGTTCCTCAAGGTCACCGGGATAGGAAAATCCCTGTTCCGGGACGCCGACCCGCCGACCGTCGCCCGGGTTGGCGAGGCCATGCAGGCGGCGCTAGAGCCCTACATCACCCGTGACGGCGTGCGGCTGGGATCCCGGGCATGGCTGGTCACCGCCCACAGGCCCAGGTGCGCAGCAGCGGGCACGCCATGGACGTGCAGTCAGCCGCGGTCGCGGCCGTCGTGAGCCAGTTCGGTCACCCCCGGGGCGCGGCCGGGAGGGTTGTCGGCTGGGTGGAGGGCGCATCGCCGGTCCAACCGCCAGCGCAACAGC
>JAJAYV010000286.1 GCA_026786045.1 Frankiaceae bacterium
CGGCGGTGCTGCGCTTCGGCGAGCCGCGCGAGTCCGAGGTGGAGGCGCAGGGCGCCACCGTGCTGCTGCGCGCGCTGCCGCTCGCCCCGGGGGGCGAGCCGCGGGGCGCGCTCGTGCTGGTCCGTGACGTGACCGAGCTGCGGCACCGCGACCGGCAGATCCTGGGCAAGGACGCCACGATCCGCGAGATCCACCACCGGGTGAAGAACAACCTGCAGACCGTCGCCGCGCTGCTGCGGCTGCAGGCCCGGCGGGTCGGGTCGCCGCAGGCGCGGGCGGCCCTGGAAGAGTCCGTACGACGGGTGGCCTCGATCGCGATCGTCCACGAGACGCTCTCGCAGACCCTCGAGGGCGACGTGCCCTTCGACGAGGTGGCCGACCGGGTCCTCGCGATGTGCGCCGAGGTGGCGGCGCCCGAGTCGGCGGTGGTCGTGCGGCGCAGCGGCAGCTTCGGCCAGCTGCCGGCCGCGGTCGCGACGGCGCTGGCCATGGTGCTCACCGAGCTCGTGCAGAACGCCGTGGAGCACGGCTACCCGGGACCCGGCCCGGGGACCGTCGAGGTGCGGGCGGTGCGCGCGCCGGAGGACCTGCTCGTGGAGGTCCGCGACGACGGCGCCGGGCTGCCTGCGGGCTTCGACCTGGAGGGCTCCGACCGGCTCGGCCTGCGGATCGTGCGCACGCTCGTCAAGGGGGAGTTGCGTGGCTCGCTGGCCCTGCAGGCTTGCTCGCCGGGGACGGTCGCGGTCCTACGAGTGCCGCTGGACGCGGCTCGCGATCAGCCCTGCGACTAGGAGGCGGTGGGTCAGGCGGTGCGCACGCCGGCACGGGCGCCGCGGCGCTTGAGCGCGCGGCGCTCGTCCTCGCTGGTGCCGCCCCAGACGCCGGCGTCCTGGCCGGTCTCCAGCGCCCACGTCAGGCACGGCTCGACGGCGGGACATCGACGGCAGACGATCTTGGCCTGCTCGACCTGGGTGGCGGCTGGACCGGTCGTCCCGATGGGGAAGAAGAGCTCCGGGTCCCTGTCACGGCAGAGCGCTTCGTGGCGCCAGTCCATGCGTCCAACTCCTCTGGTCTGCGGCCCCGCGCCCTGGCGCGTCGACTCGCGGGAAGGAGAGCCGTCTCCGGCTCACCTGGCTTTCACCCTTCCACCGGCGGGCCGACGGAGGCAAGCGTTGACCGAACGTGATTCGGTCCAGGGGGTGAGGCCTTCGTCACGTCGAGGGTTGGCCTCCCCCTCGTGGCGCCGCTGAACCACCCGGTGGGGAGGAGCTCAGACGACGACGTCGAGCGCGCCGGGCACGCTGCGGAAGACGACCTCGGAGCGGTCCCCCAGGTCGTCGCCGTCGACCTGCAGCGCCATCGGCCGGTCGGCGGTGAGCCGGAAGCCGGTCACGTCGTGCAGCGCGTAGACGGCCTTGCCGCGCGGCCGCGGGTGCGCGGACAGGATCTGCCGCAGGTGCCGCAGCGTGGTCAGGGTGCCCAGCGAGCGCAGGCCGAACAGGTCCAGGCCGTCCTCGAAGCTCGCGGTCGGGCAGGGCCGCACCGGCCGCGGGCCCAGGTAGGTCCAGGGGTCGCTGTTGCAGACCAGCGCCAGGCCGATCCGGGTCGGCTCGAGGCCGTCGGCGTGCACGGTGATAGCCGGCTCGCGCCGCCGGCCGTGCAGGAAGAACTGCTGGACGCCCTGGCGCACGAACAGCCCGGGGGACGCCTTGCGGCCGTCGGCGCGCTTGCGCTCGACCCGGCGGACCACCTCGGCGTCCAGGCCCAGGCCGGCGCAGAAGGTGAACCAGCGGTCGTCGGCCTGGCCGAGCCCGACGGTGCGCCGCCGGTCGGCGCGCAGCGCGTCGAGCAGCTGGCTGGTGGCCTCGACCGGGTTGCCCGGCAGCCCGAGGGCGCGGGCGAAGACGTTGGCGTTGCCGCCGGGGACCACGGCCAGCGACGGCTGGCCGGGCGCCGGCCCGTCGGAGAGCAGGCCGTTGACGACCTCGTTGACGGTGCCGTCGCCGCCGAGGGCCACGACGACGTCGAGCCCGTCGACGACGGCCTGGCGGGCCAGCGACGTGGCGTGGCCGCGGGCCTGGGTCTGGACGACGTCCAGCTTGGTCTCGCTGGCGAGGGCGTGGGCGAGCACGTCGCGCATCCGCTCCGTGGTGGCCGTGGCCTTGGGGTTGACGACGAGCAGCGCGCGCATCTTCTCAGGGTAGCCAGGACTAGCGTGTCCAATCGTGCGCTCGCCCGTGACCCGTGCCTCCCTCGTCGTCGCCCTCGAGGGCGTGGTGCTGCTCCTGCTCGGCCTCGGCTACGGCGTGGCCGGGCTGGTCGGCGACCCGTTCGACCGCACGGCCACGCTGCTCGAGGCGGCGTTCGCGGTCGTGACCGGCGGTCTGCTGGTGGTGGTCGCCCGGGGGCTGTCCCGCATCGACGGCTGGTCGCGCTCGCCGGCCGTCGTGGTCCAGCTGCTCGCGCTGCCGGTCGGCTACGGCCTGGTGCAGGGGCAGGTGTGGTGGGCGGCGATCCCGGTCCTGCTGCTCGCCGGCACCGTGCTGTTCCTGCTGGCCACGCCGGAGGCCCGGCTGGCCTTCCGCGGCCTGGACTCCTGACACTGCCGGCGGAGCCGGACGCGGCTACTCCTCGACGAGCAGCCGGGTCCGCAGCTGGGCCAGGGTGCGGGCCAGCAGGCGCGAGACATGCATCTGACTGATGCCCAGCTCGGCGGCGATCTGCGACTGCGTCATGTTGCCGAAGAAGCGCAGCATGAGGATCTTCTTCTCGCGGGCCGGGAGCTGCTCGAGCAGCGGCTTGAGCGACTCGCGGTACTCCACGCCCTCGAGCGCCGCGTCGAGCATGCCGAGCGAGTCGGCGACCGCGGGGGAGTCGTCGTCGCCGCCGTCGGGGGCGTCGAGGCTGACGGCGGAGTAGGCGTTGGCCGACTCCAGGCCCTCGAGGATCTCCTCCTCGGTCATCCCCAGGTGCTGAGCGAGCTCGGCGACCGTGGGGGAGCGGCCGTTCTTCTGCGACAGCTCGCTCGTGGCCTTGGTCAGGCTGAGCTTGAGCTCCTGGAGGCGGCGGGGGACGCGGATCGCCCAGCCCTTGTCGCGGAAGTGCCGCTTGATCTCGCCGACGATCGTCGGGGTGGCGTACGTGGAGAACTCCACGCCGCGCTCCAGGTCGAAGCGGTCCACGGACTTGATGAGCCCGATGGTGGCGACCTGGATGAGGTCGTCGAGCGGCTCCCCGCGGTTGCGGAAGCGGCGGGCGAGGTACTCGACCAGCGGCAGGTGTGCCTCGACCAGCTCCTCGCGCAGCCGCACGCGGGCGGGGTCGTCCTCGGCCATCGCGGCCAGGCGCTCGAACATCTCGCGCGCCCGCGCGCGGTCGGCGGCGGTGCGCTCGGCGCGGGCCGAGAGCACCGGCGGTGCCTCGACCTCAGCCTCGGGCAGCGTCTCCACGTCCGGAGCCGTCGGCTGCTTGGGGGCGCCGTCGGCCACGTCGATTCCGGGTGCCTCGCTCACAGCGCCGGGACCTCGTCGCCGGCCTTGCGCTTGTGGAGCACGAGGGTGACCCGGTTGTCGGCGTCGACCGAGCTGTCGACCTCGCCCGCCAGCGCCGTCAGGACGGTCCAGGCGAACGTGTCGCGTGAGGGTTCCTGGCCGTCGAGGGTCAAGACGCTGACGGCGACGTCGATCGCGTCGCGGGTGAGCTCGAAGCGGCACTCGAGGTCGGCTCCGGCCATCGCCTGGGTGAGCAGCATCGCGCAGGCCTCGTCGACCGCGATCCGCAGATCCTCGATGTCGTCGATGGTGAAGTCCAGCCGGGACGCCAGGCTCGCCGTCGCCGTGCGCAGCACGGACAGGTAGGCGCCTGCCGCCGGCAGGCGCAGCACGACGACGTCCCGCACGGCACCCCCGGGCAGCGCCCCCTCAGTGCCGACCCTGGTCGTCGTGGCCTCGCGCTCCGCCATGCCCCCTCCGAGGTGTGCCGGACGTGCCGGCCGTCGTTGTTCGCTCGCGCCCGGCCACCTGAGCAGCAGGGCGCGCCGGTGCGTCGCACCGGGCAGGACGATCCTATGTCCGCGCCGGACGCTCCTGACACCCGCTGCACGCCGGTGGGTGGCAGGCTCCCGCGCATGGTCGACGCCCGCCCCTGGCAGCCTGCCCCGCCCGCGTGACGGCGCCGGCCGCCCTCGCGGCCGAGC
>JAJAYV010000287.1 GCA_026786045.1 Frankiaceae bacterium
CGCGTCCACGGGCGCCGGCTCGACCAGGGGGCCAGCGGCCGCCACCACCTGCCCGACGTCGTCGGCCCGGGTGAGCGCGTCCAGGACGGTGAGCAGGCGGTCGAGGACGTCCTCCGCGAAGCCGGGGTCGAAGCGGCCCGGGTGCAGCAGCAGCTGCAGCTCCGACACCGGCGCGGGCGTCACGATCACCGACAGCGGCACGCTGACCTTGTCGAACGTCGTCTGCGAGCGCACCGCCAGCCCGCCCGCCCCGCCCCCGTCCCCCTCGACGGCGAAGGAGTAGTTGCCGATCACGACCAGGCTGTCGTACAGCTGCTGCCCCGGGACGCCGCTCCACCTCTTGATGTCCGACAGCGGGCTGGACTCGTACCGGCGGATCGCGGCGTAGCGGGCCTGCAGGTCGCGCAGCCACGGCCCCGTCGCGCCGGCCGCGGGCACGGCGACCGGGACCGGGAGGGTGGTGATGAACATGCCGATCATGCGGTCGACGTCGGGCAGCTCTGCCGGACGGCCGGAGCTGACGGAGCCGAACACCACGTCGGCGGAGCCCGTGAGCCGGCTGAGCACCACCGCCCAGGCGGCCTGCAGCACGGTGCCGAGCGTGACCCGGTGGCGGGCCGCGGCTGCGCGCAGCGCCTCCTCCAGCCCGCCCGCGATGCCGACGGAGTGCCGCTCCGGGTCCCCGGTGGCCCCGCGCGGGTCGGCGGGACGCAGGGCCGCGGGCCGGCGCGGGACGACCCCGCCGAGGGTCTCCGTCCAGAACGCCCTGGCCGCGTCGGTGTCCTGGCGCTGCAGCCAGGCGATGTACTCGCGGAACGGCGGCGCGGGCGGCGGTGGGGGCCCGCCGGCGGTCAGCGCCCGGTAGTGGGTCATGACCTCGTTCATGAAGACCGGGACCGACCAGCCGTCGAGCAGCAGGTGGTGGTGCGTCCAGGCCAGCGCGTGCCGGTCGTCGCCGAGCCGGATGAGGTACAGCCGCTGCAGCGGCGCCGCGGTGAGGTCGAAGCCGGCGCCGCGGTCGTCGGCCAGCAGCTTCTCGAGCCGTTCGCGCTGCAGCTCCTCGCCGAGGTCGGACCAGTCCTCGCGGTGCGCGGGCGGCGTGACGTCGCGGTGGACGACCTGCAGGGGCTTGTCCAGCCCCTCCCAGTGGAACGAGGTCCGCAGCGCGGGGTGGGCCGCGAACACCCGCCGCCAGGCCCGCACCAGCGCGTCGGCGTCCAGGCGGCCCTCGACGACGTAGACGTGCTGGCCGAGGTACATGTCGGACGCGCCGTCGTGCACCGTGTGCAGCAGCATGCCCTGCTGCAGCGGGGAGAGCTCGTAGATGTCGTCCACGTCGGTCGTGCCCACCGGTGCTCCCCACCTCGTCGAACGGTGCCCGACGCTAACGACCCCGCCGCGGCGGGCGCTGTCCCGTGAACCGAGGACGACCCCGAGGACGACCCCGATGAACGGCCGCGAGGACGGCCGCGGCGTCCCGGCTTCACGCGACAGCCCGGTGCGGCGGCCCGCCCCTAGCGTCGGTGCCGCTCGCGCCCGCCTCCAGGAAGGTGATCGGACCATGACCGACCTGGAGACCCGCATCGCGGCGCTCTCGCCGCAGCAGCGGGAGGTGCTGGAGCGGCGGCTGGCCGAGCGCGCCGCCCCGAGCGGCCCCGGGCAGGAGCGGATCGCGCCCCGGGACCGGTCGCTGCCCGCGCCGCTGTCGATCCAGCAGCAGCGCGAGTGGGCGTTCGGGCACTTCCGCGGGGCCAACAACATCATCGGGGCGTTCCGGGTGGAGGGCGAGGTCGACCGGGAGCTGCTCGGTCGCGCGCTCACCGACGTCACCGAGCGCCACGAGGTCCTGCGCTCCACCGTCGAGCAGCAGCCCGACGGCACTCGGGTGCAGGTGGTCTCCCCGGTGGCGCAGGTCCCGGTGCCCGTCGAGGACCTCTCCCACCTGACCGAGCAGGAGCAGCGGGCCGAGATCCGCCGCCGCTGGGAGCGCGAGGTCGGCACCCCGTTCGCCCCGACCGCGCTGCGGCTGCGGATCTCGCTGCTGCACCTGGGCCCCGCGCGCCACGTCGTCCTCATCACCACCGACCACGCCGCGGGCGACCTGGCCTCGATGAACTTCCTCGTCCAGGAGTTCGCGGCGCTGTACGTGCTGCGCCGCGAGGGCGGCGGCGCGCTGCCGCCGCCGGAGGTCCAGTACGGCGACTTCGCGGTCTGGCAGCGCGCGGTGGAGGAGCAGCGGATCGACGCGGAGCGCGAGCACTGGCGCGAGACGCTCGACGGCGTCGCCCCGGGCCTGGCGCTGCCGACCGACCGCCCCTACCCGGTGGCGCCGGCGTTCGCGGGCGGCGTGCACCGGAGCGCCCTGCCCGCCGACCTCACCGCGGGCCTGCGGCGCTTCGCCGACGCCGAGCGGGCCTCGATCGGCGTGGTGCTCAGCGCGGCCGCGGCCGTGCTGCTGCACCGCTACACGGGGCGCCCCGACATCGTGGTCGGCGAGATCCTCTTCGGCCGCAACCGGGCCGAGATCGAGGGGACCATCGGCTGCTTCGTCGGCGCCCTCCCGCTGCGGGTGCGGGTGTCGGGCGAGCTGACCCTGCGCGAGGTCGTGCAGCGGGCGCGGGTCACGACGGTCACCGCGTACGGCCACCAGGACCTGCCGGTCGACGCCATGCTCGACCAGCTCGGCCTCGGGCCGGACGTCTCGGTAGGCTCGCTGATCGACCTGTGGCTGGACGTCCGCACGCCGCCGACGCGGCTGGAGGTGCCCGGCCTGCAGATCGTCCCGGAGCCGATGCCCGTGAGCCTGGCGCCGAGCCCGCTGCAGCTGGGCGTGGACCCCGACGCCGCCACCCTGAGCCTGGAGTGGCTCTACATGGCGGAGCTGTTCGACCACGCGACGGTCGTCGTGCTGGCCGAGCAGTTCGAACGGATCCTGCGCGGCATCGTCGCCGCACCCGACACGGCGGTCGACCGGGTCGGCCTGGCCGTCGAGCCCGTGTCGAGCGCCCCGGTCGGGCCGCGGGCCGCGGCGACGTTCGTCGAGCTGTTCCAGCGCCGGGTCGCCCAGGCCCCGCACGCGGCGGCCGCGGTGCGCGACGGGGTCGTCACGACCTACGGCGAGCTCAACCGCTCCGCGAACCGGCTGGCCCGTCGGCTGCGCGCCGCGGGCGTGGGCCCGGAGACGCCGGTCGGAGTCTTGGTGGACCGCACGCCCCAGCTGGCCACGGCGATCCTCGGCGTGCTCAAGGTCGGGGGCCTGTACGTCCCGCTCGACACCGGCCACGCACCCGCCCGCAGCGCGGACGTGCTCACCGACGCGGGCGTGCGCGTGCTCGTCACCCAGGAGCGCCACGGCTCGGTGTTCGCCGACGCCGGGCTCGCGAGCCCGGACGAGGTGGTGCTGCTCGACGGCCCGGCGGCCGACACCGCGGACGCCGACACCGACCTGCCCGACCTGCCGGACCCCGCCTCGCTCGCCTACGTCGTCCACACGTCCGGCTCGACCGGGCGGCCGAAGGGGGCGATGATCGAGCACGGGTCGCTCGTGACCTACGCCCTGGACGTGCGCGACCGGCTGGGGCTCGGCTCCGGCGACCGGTTCCTGCAGTTCGCCTCGCCCGCCTTCGACGTGCTGGCCGAGGAGCTGTTCCCCGTCTGGCTCGCCGGCGGCGCCGTGGTGTTCCCCGGCCGTCCGCTGGTGACCGGCGGCGGCGACCTGACCGAGCTGGTCGAGCGCGAGCGGCTCACCGTGGTGGAGCTGCCCACCGCGTTCTGGCACGAGTGGGTGCGCGAGCTGGACCGCCGCGACCGGGCCCCGGCCGACTCGCTGCGCCTGGTGATCATCGGTGGCGAGCGCGCGCTGCCTGAGCGGATCGCGCTGTGGCGCCGCCGGACCGCCACGCCGCTGGTGAACTGCTACGGGCTGACCGAGACCACCGTGACGTCGGCGTTCTTCCGCCTCGACCCGGCCGACCCGGTCACCGACTGGCCGAACCTGCCGATCGGGACGCCGGTGCCCTCGGCCGAGCTGCGCGTGCTCGACCAGCGGCTGCGGCCGGTGCCCGCGGGCGCCGCGGGGGAGGTCTACATCGGCGGGGTCAGCCTGGCCCGCGGCTACCTCGGCCAGCCGGGGCTCACCTCCGCGCGGTTCGTCGCCGACCCGGCCGGGGACGGCGGGCGGCTCTACCGCACCGGCGACCTGGTCCGCCGGCGCGCGGACGGGAACCTGGAGTTCCTCGCCCGGGTCGACACGCAGATCAAGATCCGCGGGTACCGCATCGAACCGACCGGGATCGAGTCGGCCATCGACCGGTTCCCGCAGGTGGCGGAGTCGGTCGTGGCGGCGTGGGAGCCCGCTCCCGGCGACCGGCGGCTCGCGGCCTGGGTCGTCGCGCGGCCGGGGGAGTCGCTGAGCGTCGCCGAGCTGCGGCGCTTCCTCGACGGCGAGCTGCCGGCCCACCTGGTGCCATCGGCGTTCGTCGAGCTGGACGCGCTGCCGCTCAGCACCACCGGCAAGATCGACCGCAGCGCGCTGCCCGCCCCCGACGGCTCCCGCCCGGAGCAGGACGAGGAGTACGTGGCGCCGCGGACACCGGCCGAGCGGATGCTGGCCGACGCGGTGGCGGAGATCCTGCGGGTGCAGCGGGTCGGGGTCCACGACAACTTCTTCGAGATCGGTGGCGACTCGATCCTCACCATCCAGCTCGTCGCGCACGCCCAGGAGCGCGGGCTGACGCTCTCGCCGTTCGACGTGTTCGCCCACCCCACTGTGGCCGGCCTGGCCGACATCGCGGCCGCGGGCCCGGTCGTCGACGCCGAGCAGGGCGACGTGTCCGGCCCGGTGCCGCTCGCGCCGTCGCAGCGCTGGCTGTGCACGGCCGGGGTCGCCGACCCGCACCACGCGAACCGCTCCACGGTGCTCGACCTGCCCGGGCCGGTCGATCCCGACCACGTGCGCGACGCGGTGGAGCGGCTGCTCGCCCACCACGACGGCCTGCGGCAGCGGATCCTGGTGGCGGGCCCGTCCACCCGCGTGCGCATCGCCCCCCGCGGCGACGCTGTCCCGTTCGAGGTGCACGACCTCGGTGGGCCCGACGACCCCGGCCCGACCGCCCGGGAGGTCACCGCCGCGCTGCAGACCGGGCTCGACCCCGCGATCGGGCCGCTGCTGCGGGTGGCGCTGCTGCGGTCCGCCGGCGGGCCGGATCGGCTGGTGGTGGTCGTCCACCGGCTGGTCGCCGACGACGGGTCGCTGCGGATCGTGGTCGAGGACCTGGTGTCCCTGCTGGACCGGCTGCGCGCCGGGCAGCCCGCGCAGCTGCCCGCGAAGACGACGTCGTGGCAGTCGTGGGTCCGCAGGCTCGTGCGCCACAGCCGCGGCGACGCGGTGCAGGCGGAGCGGGCGCACTGGACCGACCTGGCGACCGCCCCGGCGGGCCGCGTGCCCGCCGACACGGCGACCGCGCCGACAGAGGACACGGTGGCCACCGCCGCGAGCGTGACCGCGTCGCTGGACGCCGCCGCGACCGCGGAGCTGCTGCGGCTCCCGGACGCGCTCGGCTGCGCGCTGCCCGACGTGCTGCTGGCCGCGCTCGGCCGTGCCCTCGCCTCCTGGACCGGGCACGACCGGCACGTCGTCGACCTCGTGCGCCACGACCGGGTGCGGCTGTTCGACGAGGTCGACCTCTCCCGCACGGTCGGCCCGTTCGGCCACGTCCACCCGGTCGTCCTCGACGTCGCCGCGGACGGGCCCGCCGACGCCGCGGTCCGCGCCGTCGCCGGGCACCTGCGCGACGTGCCGGGGGACGGCGTCGGCTGGGAGCTGCTGCGCCAGGACGCCGACCCGGTGCCGGACGCGCCGGTCGACCTCGCGTTCGCCCACCCGGACGGGCCGCCGCTCCCCGCGCTCGACGGCGACGACAGCCCGCGCAACCTTCGGCGCCGCGCCCTGGAGGTCGAGGTCCGCGTGGTGGACGACGAACTGGTAACCCGGTGGACCTACGGCCGGGCCCGGCACCACGAGGCCACCGTCGCCCGCGTGGCCGAGCGGTACGCCGCCGAGCTGCGCGCGATGGCCGAGCTCGGGCGCGGCCCGGCGGGGGCGCCCGCGCCGTCGGACTTCCCGCTGGCCCACGTCGACCAGGAGCAGCTGGACGCCCTGCTCAGCCGGCTGTAGGCCGCGCCACCGCCGACGCAGCCGTTGCGCACCCCGCGCATCCGATGCAACGGCTGCGCGGGGGACGGAAGGTGTGCGCGACGGCCGCGCGATCAGCGGCGGGTGACCGTGCAGGGCAGCGACGCGAAGCCGCGCTGGTTCGGGGAGCGCACCCGCCGGGCCCTCGCCGGGTCGACCTCGTAGGCGGAGAACACCGCGCCCGCCTCCTCCAGCGCGATCCGCATCTCCACCCGGGCCAGCGGGGCGCCGAGGCAGTGGTGCGGGCCGCGGCCGAAGCTGATAGTCCGGCCCCCGTCGCGGTCGAGGTCGAACACGTCGGGGTCGGGTAAGACCCGCTCGTCCCGGTTGGCCGACCCGGGCAGGACCGCGATCCGGGCGCCGGCGGGCAGCGCGGTCCCGTGGATGACGTGGTCTTCGGTGAGGGCGCGGACGGTGAGCTGGTTGCCCGAGTCGTACCGGAGCGTCTCCATGGCCCAGTCGTCGGCGCGGCCGTCGAGGCCCGCGCGCTGGATCTCCGGCTGCAGCGCGCCGTGGTACCAGGCGTTGCCGATCGTCTTGCCGGTCGACTCGTTGCCCGCGCTGATGACGAGGAACAGGAAGGCGACGATCTCGGCGTCGGTGAGCGGCACGCCGTCGACGCGGGCCTGGACCATCTGCGAGGTCAGGTTCTCCCGCGGCCGCCTGCGCAGCTCGGAGATCAGCGCCACGAAGTGGTCGGCGAGGCGGATCGCCGCCGCCACCGACTCCCCGCCGCGTTCGTCGGAGCCGTCCCGGCGCTGGTTGAGGCAGTCGGTGTCGCTGCGGATCTGGTCCCAGTCCTCGACCGGGAGGCCGACCATCTCGCAGACGACGTCGTTGGGCAGGGCGGCGGCGTAGTCGGTGGCGAAGTCGAAGGTCCGCTGGTCGAGCAGCGGCTCCAGCCGTGCGCGGGCCAGCTCGCGGATCCGCGGTTCCAGGCCGGCCACGTGCCGCGGGGTGAATGCGCTCGCCGCCAGCCGCCGGTAGGTGTCGTGCTCGGGCGGGTCCATCGCGTGGAAGAGGATCCGCTTGGCCGCCTCGGGCCCCCACAGGTCGGGTTCGAGCGAGATGCCGTTGCGGATGGAGAACAGCGCGGACCGGCCCAGCGCCCACTCCACGTCGGTGTAGCGGCTCAGCGCCCAGAAGTCGCGATCCTCGTTGCGGTGGAGCGGCGCGTGGTCCCGCATCCAGGTGTAGGTCGGGTAGGGGTCCTCGTGCATCCGGTAGTCGAACGGGTCGTAGACCGGTGGCGCGTCGGTCGTGGTCACCTCGGGGTCCTCCAGCGGCGTGCGGCGGGTGAGCGGGTCAGGCGTCCGTCCGGACGGGCCGGTCCCGGTGGACGACCTCGGTCGGCAGGGTGGCGAAGCCGCGCTGGTGGGGCGAGTGGACGCGGCGGGCGCCCACCGGGTCGAGCTCGTAGTCGCGGACCAGCGCGGCCATCTCGGCCAGCGCGATCCGCATGGTGACGCGGGCGAGCGCCGCGCCGAGGCAGTAGTGGGGTCCCGCGCCGAAGCTGAACGTCGAGGTGGTGTCGCGGTCGAGGTCGAAGCGGTCGGGGTCGGGGAAGATCCGCTCGTCGCGGTTGGCCGAGGCGGGCAGCACCAGCACCTGCGCGCCCTCGGGGAGCTCGACGTCGTGCAGGACGGCGGGCCGGGTGAGGGTCCGGGAGGTCATCTGGCTGGCCGAGTCGTAGCGCAGGGTCTCGGCCGCCCAGTCCCCGGCGCGCCCGTGCAGCCCCGCCCGCCGCACGTCGGGATCGCGCCACCCGTGGTACCAGGCGTTGCCGATCGTCTTGCCCGTCGACTCGTTGCCCGCGGTGATGACGAGGAACAGGAACGCCACCAGCTCCATCTCGGTGTGCCGGGCGCCGCCGACGTCGGCCTCGATCATCAGCGAGGTCAGGTCGTCGCCGGGGCGCCGGCTCAGGTCGCGGACGTGGTCGGTGAAGTAGGACGCCAGGCGCAGCGCGGCCGCCGTCGAGCTGGGCCCGCGCTCGTCGGACTGGTCGTCGCGCTGGTTGAGCAGGTCGGCGTCGGCCCGCAGCTGGTCCCAGTCCTCGGGGGGCACCCCGAGCATCTCGCAGACGACGTCGTTGGGCAGCGCGGCGGCGTAGTCGGCGGCGAAGTCGAAGCGGCGCAGGTCGCGCAGCGGCTCGAGGCGGTCCCGGGCCAGCTCCCGCACCCGCTGCTCCAGCCGGGCAACCCGCCGCGGGGTGAAGGCGGTGGAGACCACGCTGCGGTGGACGCCGTGCTGCGGCGGGTCCATGGCCAGGAAGAAGCTGGTCTGCACCGCGTGCGGCCCCCACAGCTCCGGCTCGATCGAGATGCCGTTGCGGCTGGAGAACAGGCCGGGGTTGCGCAGGGCGGCCGACACGTCGGCGTACCGGGACAGCGCCCAGAACCCGCGCTCGTCGTTGCGGTAGACCGGCGCGTGCTC
>JAJAYV010000288.1 GCA_026786045.1 Frankiaceae bacterium
GCCGCCGCCGCGGTGCGGGCCGCGGGCGGCACCGTGCGCGACGCCCTGCCGCTCGTCGGCGGCGTCAGCGCCGAGTTGCCGGAGGGCGCGGTGCTGGCCCCGGCGTTCCGGGTCGTCGAGAACTCCCCGCTCACGCTGGCCAGCAAGAACGGCGTCGGCAAGGCAGGTGACCCGACGGCGGTGCGGACCGCCATGGGTATGGGGCCGGCAGCGGGTGAGGGCTCCGGCGTCACCGTCGCCGTCGTCGACACCGGTGTCGCGAAGAGCGCCGAGTTGCCAAACGTCACGCGCGTCGACGTGAGCGAGAGCTCTGAGGGCGACAACTACGACGCGTACGGCCACGGCACTTTCGTCGCGGGCATCATCGCCGGTACCGGAGCGGCCGACGGGACGTACGCCGGCGTGGCACCCGGCGCGCACGTCCTCGACGTCCGCGTGGCCGACGCCGCGGGCACCACCGATCTGGCGACCGTCCTCAAGGGCCTGCAGGCGGTGGCCGACCACAAGGGCGGCGTGGACGTCCTCAACCTGTCCCTCTCCTCGGGCAGCCCGCTTCCCTACCAGGTCGACCCGCTGGCCCAGGCGCTCGAGCAGCTCTGGGCGCAGGGCGTGGTCGTCGTCGTCCCCACGGGCAACGACGGCCCGAGCCAGGGCTCGGTGAGCTCGCCGGGCAGCGACCCCGTGCTGCTGACGGTGGGCGCCCTGGACACGCGCCGGACCCCCGAGCGCACGGATGACGGCGTCCCCCAGTTCTCCGGTCGTGGGCCTGCACCGCAGGGTGTCGCCAAGCCGGACCTCGTGGCCGCCGGCGTCTCCCTGGTGTCGGTCGCCGCGCCGGGCAGCACCGTCGCCGCCGAGAACCCGTCGGCCAAGGTCGGCAAGAACTACTTCCGCGGCTCGGGCACGAGCTTCGCCACCGCCGCCGTCTCGGGCGCGGCCGCCGTCCTGATCGGCCAGAACGACGGCCTCGGGCCGGAGGACGTCAAGGCGCACCTGCGGGCCACGGCCTACTCGGCCAAGGCATTGAAAGATGTGCGCGACGCCGGCGCAGGCGGCCTGGACCTGGGCAGGGCACTCACCACCCTGGTTGAGGACGTCGACCCGGTCGACATCGACGGCCCGCCGGCGGACGACGCGGACGCCTGGCACGCCTTCCTTGAGGCGCTGCTCACCGGCGACCGCGAGGCCGCAGCCGCCGCCTGGGGCCAGCTCAGCCCGGAGACGCACGCCTGGGCCGCCAGCCGCTGGGCCGGGCTGAGCCTCGAGGCGAGCCGTTGGGCGGCGAACAGCTGGTCCGCCAGCCGCTGGGCCGGCGAGGACGGCACCGGCGACGAGTGGCAGATGCGCTACTGGGCGGCCAGCCGCTGGGCCGCCTCCCGCTGGGCGAGCGACGGTTTCGTCGCCAGCCGCTGGGCCGCGAACAGCTGGTCCGCCAGTCGCTGGGCCGCCTCGCGCTGGGCCGGCGACGAGGAGTTCGCCGCGTCCCGCTGGGCCGCGTCCCGCTGGTCGGCCGCTTCCTGGGGCTGAGCCCCCGGTCGGGTGACGTCCTGATCGACCGCACCGCCGATGCCCCTCCTGCCACCTCCGGCCGGAGGGGCGTCGGCGTCAGGAGGGGCGACGGGTGAACGGACTGCGCAGGCTCGTGGCGCTCGTCGCCGTCCTCGGCGTCGCGTGCCAGGTCGGTGCGGCGCTGCTTCTCGGCGATGCGGGACCGGTCGTCGCGCCCGACCTCCTGAGCGGCGTCCCGCCGCTGGCCCTCGTCGCCACAGTGCTCCTGCTCTCGGTCGCCGGCGACCTGCTCTCCGTCCCGGTCCGGCGCGGTGAGCAGACCGAGGAGCTGACGCTGTTCGAGTCGGCCGTCGTGGTCGGGGTCCTCGTCCTGCCCGCGCGCCACGCCCTCTGGGTGCCGATCGCCGCGGTGGTGCTGGCGTCGCTGCTCCAGCGGCGCGACCCCTTCAAGTCGGTGTTCAACCTCGGCACCCTCAGCGCCGCCACCGCCGTGCTGGTCATACTCGTGCACGTCCTGTCCGGTCCGTCCCACGGGCTCGACTGGCAGACGGTGGTCGCCCTGCTCGTGGGCCTGGTCGCCTTCAGCGCCGTCAACCTGGTGTCGGTCAACCGTGCGCTCACCCTCGTCGGCGAGGACGACGCACGGCAGGTCCTCGTCGACGGCGTGAAGCTGTCGCTGGTCATCGCGACCGCGACCGTCGCCATGGCGGGCAGCGGCGTCGTGGCCGCCAGCGCAGCTCCGGCGATGCTGCCCTTCTCGCTGGTGCCGACGGTCGCCCTGCTGTTCGCCTACCGGACCGCGGCCCAGTCCTCCGAGCAGCGCCAGCGCTCGGCCCGCCTGCTCGCCCTGTCGCACGTGCTCGCCGGCCGGGTGGACCCCGACGAGCTGCTGCCGGCATTCCTGTCGCAGTGCCGTCAGGCCTTCGGCGCCGAGGTCGCGCTGGCGGTCGTCGAGCCGTCCGTCGCGCCGCACCACGAGGGCGGCCTCACCGCCGTCGACGAGCGCGGCGCCGGTGCCTCGCGGCGCGAGACCAGCGTCACCGAGCGCGCCCTGCTGCGCGGCAGCGAGACCGAGGCGCGCATCTTCACCGGTCCGCTGCCGCACGGCTGGCTGCAGGCCGTGGTCGCGCCGCTCGAGGCCGACGGCGAGCCGCTCGGCGCGCTCGTGCTCGCCACCCGCGACAAGAGCCGCCCACTCGGCCCGGCCGAGCTGACCCTGCTCACCCCGCTCGCCTCCGCGCTCGCGGTCGCCCTGCGCGGGGCGGCGCACCTGCGGCGCCTGACGGAGGAGACGAGCAAGCTGCAGGCTGTCGTCGACCAGTCCTCCGACGGGATCCTCGTGCTCGACGGCGACGGCGTCGTCCAGCTCTGGAGCCCCGCGCTCACCGCGCTGACCGGCCGGAGCGAGGCCGAGGCGGTCGGCGCCCCCCTCGGCGTGACGGTGCGCTGCACCGGCGCCGACGGGGTCGACCTCGACCCGTTCGCGGCGGGGCGCGCCCTGATCACGCCCGACGCCCCGCAGGCGACGGTCGAGCTGACGCTGCTGCGCAGCGACGGCGAGGAGCGCGTCATCCGCTGCGCCCACGCCGGCGTCTTCGACGACGACGAGCTCGTCCGCGACGTCGTCATCGTCCACGACGTCACCCGCGAGCGGCAGGTCGAGCGGCTCAAGGCCGACTTCATCGCCACCGTCTCGCACGAGCTGCGCACCCCCGTCACGCCGATCAAGGGCTACGCCGACCTGCTCCGCCGCCGCGGCGACCAGATGACCCCGGAGCGTCGCAACGAGTGCCTCGAGGTCATCAGCGACCGGTGCGACCACCTCGCCCGGCTGGTGGAGGACCTGCTGCTCGCCTCGCGCATCTCGGCCACCGAGGGCTCGGCGACCGGCCAGGTCGACCTCGGCTCCGGCGATCTCGGCGCCCTCGTCCGCCGCGCAGCCGGCGACTTCGGCGCCGACGGCGACCGCGTACGACTGGCGCTCCCGGCCGACCCGGTCGACGTGCAGTGCGACCCGGTGCGGGTCATCCAGGTGCTGACCAACCTCATCGGCAACGCCCTCAAGTACTCCCCCGCCGGGTCGCCCGTGGACGTGGCGCTCGTCGTCGACGGCGACCTCGCGCGGGTCGACGTGATCGACGCCGGCCGCGGCATCCCCGCCGACCAGCTCGAGCGGGTCTTCGAGAAGTTCCACCGGGTCGAGGACCCGATGCGCATGACCACCGGCGGCACCGGCCTCGGGCTCTACATCGCCCGTCAGCTGGCCTCCGCGATGGGCGGCACGCTGGCCTGCACCTCCGTGCTGGGCAGCGGCTCGACCTTCCGCTTCGACCTGCGCCGCCACGCTGTGCCGGCGCGGGCGGCGTCCGCTACCCGTGCTGCCCTACCGGTGCCGGGTCCGGTGCCGGGTCCGGTGCCGGGTCCGGTGCCGGTGCCGCGGGCCACGGGAAGCGGTGATCATCCGCTGGCCGCAGAGGTGCCGCTGCGGGCCGGCTGAGGTCTACGCTCCGCCTGCACCGCCCGCGCGCCGTCCGGCCGCGGACCTGAGCTGTGGAGGACCTCGTGGCCGAGAGCTACAACGGGTACTGCGTGAAGTGCAAGGAGAAGCGCGACTTCGAGGGTGAGGTCAAGGTCAGCGAGTCCGGCCGCCGGATGGCCCAGGGCCCGTGCCCCGTCTGTGGCACCAAGATGAACCGGATCCTCGGCAAGGCCTGACGCACGCCGAGAGGGCGGCTCCCGGTGGGGGCCGCCCTCTTGCGCGTCCGGGGTCTGATCAGGCGCCTGCGGCCGGGCCAGCGAGGCGAAGATGGTCGGTCGACCTCGCGGCACTGCAGGCGGCCGCGGACGGGATGGGCTGAGCCGGGGCTTCGGGGCCTGCAAGGCGGGCTGTGCGCTGCAGCGGGTGGTGCGCCACAGGTCAACATCTGCCGGACCTTGCCCGCTGGTGCACAGCCTCTGCGCGTGACATGGCCGTCGGCCTCGCCCGCCGGAGATCATGAGGACGGTCACACGCGGCTCGACCCAGCGCGACGCGGCGTGACGACCGCAGCTCCAGTGCTCCTCGTCGCCGTCGTGGACGTCCAGGAGCCTGCTGCTGTGGACGGCGAGCCGGGCTGTGGACGGCGAGCCGGGCTGTGGACGGCGAGCCGGGCTGTGGACGGCCGGGGGACGGCGCCCCGATCCGGTGCGAACCTGCTGCTCGACCAGCCGACCCGCTCCGGAGGTGCCCACGTGCGCCCAGTCCTCAGCCCCGCCGCCCGCCGGCTGTGGCGCGACCACGAGACCCTCCAGCTCGGGCAGGCGCCCGGCCGGGCCGCGGTGCTGTGCGGGCTCGACCCGGTGACCCGCCAGGCACTCGGCCTGCTCGACGGCACGCGCGACCGCGACCAGGTGCTGGCC
>JAJAYV010000289.1 GCA_026786045.1 Frankiaceae bacterium
CCCTACCCGGCGCCCGAGCCGGCCTCCAAGGCGCCGCTGTACGCGGGTGCGGGCGCGGCGGTGCTCGTGCTGCTGCTCGTGCTGCGCCGTCGCCGGCGCCGCTGACGTGCGCGTCGTCCCGGACCCGCCCGGACCCGGCCAGGAGTCGGTCTGGGACTACCCACGCCCGCCGCGAGTCGAGCCGTCGACCGCCGAGGTCGTCGTCGTACTGGGCGGCGTCGAGATCTGCCGTACCCGGCGGGCGCTGCGCGTGCTGGAGACGAGCCACCCGCCCGGCTGGTACCTGCCGGTCGAGGACTGGGTGCCCGGGGCGCTGCAGCCGGCCGCCGGCTCCTCCTTCTGCGAGTGGAAGGGCGCCGCGGCCTACCTCGATGTCGTCGGCGGTGACCGCCGCGCCCCGCGCGCCGCGTGGACCTACCCCGACCCGACACCGGCGTACGAGGTGCTCGGCGGCACCGTGGCCGTCTACCCCGCGGCGATGGACTCCTGCACGGTCGACGGGGAGCGGGTCCGTCCGCAGGAGGGCGGTTTCTACGGCGGTTGGATCACCGACGACGTGGTCGGCCCGTTCAAGGGCCCGCCCGGCACCCTCGGCTGGTAGCTAGGCCTGCACGACCACGCCGTCGCCCTCGAGGTCGGCGAGCTCGTCGGCGCCGAAGCCCCAGTCCTGCAGGCCTTCTCGCGTGTGCTGGCCGGCGGCGCCGGCCGGGCGGCCGATCTCGCCGGGTGTGCGGGAGAACCGCGGCGCCGGGGCCGGCTGCTGCACGCCGTCGACGTCGACGACCGTGCCGCGCGCGGCCAGGTGCGGGTGCGCCGGCGCCTCGCCCAGCTCGAGCACCGGCGAGACGCAGGCATCGAGGTGGTCGAAGACAGCCGCCCACGCGTCGCGCGTCCGGCTCGCGAAGGCCTCCGCCAACCGCGCGCGCAGCACCGGCCAGCCGGCCCGGTCGTACTGCTCGGGCAGGTCCTGCAGGCCCAGCGTCTGCACGACCAGCGCCCAGAACTGCGGTTCCAGCGCGCCGATCGCGACGTAGCGGCCGTCGGCGCACGGGTAGGTGTCGTAGAACGGCGCGCCGCCGTCGAGCAGGTTGCTGCCGCGCTCGTCCTGCCAGCCGCCTGCCGCGCGGAAGCCGTAGGTCATGGCCATGAGCGAGGTGACGCCGTCGACCATGGCGGCGTCGACGACCTGCCCCTGACCACTGGTCGCCCGCTCGAGCAGGGCGGCCAGGATCCCGGTCACCAGGAACATCGAGCCCCCGCCGAAGTCGGCCACGAGGTTGAGCGGCGGCACCGGCTTGCGGCCCGGCTCGCCGATCGCGGCGAGCGCCCCGGTGATGCCGGCGTAGTTGATGTCGTGGCCGACGCGGGGGGCCAGCGGACCGTCCTGGCCCCAGCCGGTCATTCGCGCGTAGACCAGGCGGGGGTTGCGGGCCGCGCACGCGTCGGGACCGACCCCGAGCCGCTCGGCCACGCCGGGGCGCAGCCCCTCGACGAGCACGTCGGCGCCGTCCACCAGCCGCAGCACGACCTCGGCGGCGGCCGAGTTCTTCAGGTCCACCGCGACCGAGCGGCGACCGCGGCCCGTGACGTCGTAGGCCGGCACGCCGAACCCCGCGAGCGGCCGGTCGACCCGCAGCACGTCCGCGCCGAGGTCCGCCAGCAGCATGCAGGCGTACGGCGCGGGGCCCAGGCCGGCCAGCTCGACAACCCGGATGCCGGACAGGGGACCGCTCACGACGCGCACCTCCTCGGCTGCCGGGCAGGCGCGCCCGGACGACCGGGCGAGTCTGGCAGCCGCACCCGGCCGCTACGGTCCGGGGCACCACCCGCGAGCGAGGAGAGCCACCGTGCCCACCCTGGACCGCGACGGCGAGGTCCTCGTGCTCGACCTCGGCGACGACGAGAACCGCTTCAACCCCACCTGGGTCGGGGCGGTCACCGCCCTGCTCGACGAGGTCGTGGCGGCCGAGGGACCTCGTGCGCTGGTGACGAAGGCGACCGGGAAGTTCTGGAGCAACGGGCTGGACCTCGCGTGGATGGGTGAGAACTCCGACACCGAAGGGTCGTTCGTCGACACGGTGCACGCGCTGTTCGCGCGGGTGCTGTCCCTGCCGGTGCCGGCGGTCGCCGCCTGCCAGGGCCACGTCTTCGCCGCCGGCGCGATGCTGGCACTGGCGCACGACGCGCGCGTGATGCGCGCCGACCGCGGCTTCTTCTGCCTGCCGGAGGTCGACATCGCGATCCCCTTCACGCCCGGCATGGGGGCGCTCATCCAGGCCCGGCTCGCGCCGCAGACCGCCCACGAGGCGATGACGACCGGTCGGCGCTACGGCGGCGAGGACGCCCGCGCCGCGGGCATCGTCGACGAGGCGGCGGCCGAGGAGCGGGTGCTGGCAGCAGCGCTCGAGCGGGCCCGCCCGCTGGCCGGCAAGGCCGGCGCGACGCTCGGCGCCATCAAGGAGCAGATGTACGCCGGACCGCTCGCCCTGCTGCGGGGGGACTGACCGGACAGCTGGGGATGTTTCGGCGAACCCCTGGACCCGCTCATCGAGGCGCTTCGCGGGCACGCCGAGGCGCTCCGGGAGGGGACGCACGACGTGGCGGCCGTCCGCCGCGACGCCGCCGCGCTGCGGGACCACCTGATCGAGCACCTGGCGGCCGAGGAAGCGGTGCTGCTCCCGCTGCTGACCGAGCACCTCAGCGACGCCGAGGCCGAGCGGCTCGGCACGCTGATGGCCAAGACCGCGCCGCGGAAGGGCTCGTCGTACCTGCTCGGGTCGATGGACGCCGCGGCGTCATTGGAGTGGCAGCAGGTGATCCTGTCGAAGATGCCGCCGCCGGTGCGGTGGCTGCGGCCGCTGATGCTCCGGTCCTACCGGCGCCGGGTGGCGGTGCTCGTCCCGGCCTGACGTTTGTAGCGGGTGCTTGACACAAGTCGACCGACCCGGCACTGTCCTCTTGTCCCACTGCCTTGGTACAAG
>JAJAYV010000290.1 GCA_026786045.1 Frankiaceae bacterium
CCTTTGTGTTCCGCGGCGGTGTCAGGGCAAAAAAGAACCCCTCGTGCCGGAGCACGGAGGGGTGAGCGCGTCTGCCGGTTCGGCAGGCGCGCTAGGGGACTACGAGGAGGCTGAGCACACTGCAAGGGTGCGTCAGCCCCGGACCAGTGTCAAGGAAGTGGGACGGCCGTCTCACATCCTGGGACGCGCGCTCAGCCCGTGATGGCGCCCTGGGCGGCCGAGCCGACGAGCTTGGCGTACTTGCCGAGGACGCCGGTCGTGTAGCGAGCCTCGAGCGGCTTCCAGTCCGCGCGCCGCCGCTCGAGCTCGTCGACCTCGACGAGCAGGTCGAGGGTGCCGGCGTCGAGGTCCAGCCGGATCCGGTCGCCGTCCTGCACGAGTGCGATCGGACCGCCGTCGGTCGCCTCGGGGGCGACGTGGCCGACGCACAGGCCGGTCGTGCCACCGGAGAAGCGCCCGTCGGTGAGCAGCAGCACGTCCTTGCCGAGGCCCGCGCCCTTGATCGCGCTGGTGACCATGAGCATCTCGCGCATGCCCGGCCCGCCCTTGGGCCCTTCGTACCGGATGACGCAGACGTCGTCCTTCTTCAACGTGCCGTCGACGACGACGTCCATGCACGCCTGCTCGCCGTCGAAGACGCGCGCATTGCCCTCGAACACCTGCGCCTCGAAGCCGGCGCTCTTGACGACCGCGCCCTCGGGGGCGAGCGAGCCGTGCAGGATCGTGATCCCGCCGGTGCGGTGCATCGGGTTCTCGAACGCACGCAGCACCTCGCCGTCCAGTGCGGGGATGTCGAGCGCCTCGAGGTTCTCGCGCATGGTGCGGCCGGTCACGGTGATCAGGTCGCCGTGCAGCAGCCCGGCGTCGAGCAGCGCCTTCATGACCACCGGGATCCCGCCGATGCGGTCGATGTCGGTCATGACGTACTTGCCGAAGGGCTTGACGTCGGCCAGATGCGGCACACGCGCCGCGATGCGGGTGAAGTCGTCGTAGGACAGCTCGACGCGCGCCTCGTGGGCGATGGCGAGCAGGTGCAGCACCGCGTTGGTCGAGCCCCCGAGCGCCATGACCACGGTGATGGCGTTCTCGAACGCCTCCTTGGTCATGATGTGACGGGCCGTGATGCCGGCGTCGACGAGCTTGACGACGGCCTCGCCGGAGGCGATCGCGAAGGCGTCGCGGCGCTTGTCGACGGCGGGCGGAGCGGCGCTGCCGGGCAGCGACATGCCGAGCGCCTCGGCCGCGCTGGCCATCGTGTTGGCGGTGTACATGCCGCCGCAGGCGCCCTCGCCGGGGCAGGTCGCCTTCTCGATGGCGTCGAGCTCGGCCTGGGTGATGAGGCCGCGCGCGCAGGCACCGACGCCCTCGAAGACGTCGATGATGGTGAGGTCGCGGTCCTCGCCGTCCAGGCCCTTGAGCTTGCCGGGCAGGGTCGAGCCGGCGTAGAGGAAGACGGACGCGAGGTCGAGCCGCGCGGCGGCCATGAGCATGCCGGGCAGCGACTTGTCGCAGCCGGCGAGCAGGACGCTGCCGTCGAGCCGCTCGGCGAACATCACCGTCTCGACCGAGTCGGCGATGACCTCGCGCGACACCAGCGAGGCGCGCATCCCCTCGTGGCCCATCGAGATGCCGTCGGAGACCGAGATGGTCCCGAACTCCATGGGAAAGCCGTCGGCCTGGCGTACGCCCACCTTGGCGGCCTTGGCCAGCCGGTCGAGGGAGAGGTTGCAGGGGGTGATCTCGTTCCAGCTCGACGCGACGCCGATCTGCGGCTTGCTCATGTCACCGTCGGTCATGCCGATCGCGCGCAGCATGGCGCGGGCAGGGGCGCGGTGCATGCCCTCGGTGACGTCGGTGCTGCGGGGCTTCCGGCTCTGCGTGCTCATGCGAGCAGGGTAGATGAGCCGTCCAGGCCCGCCGGTGCCACGATGGGCGGCGTGCCCGACCGACCCTCCCCCGAGCGCACCCGCTTCGGGCCCGAGCGCATCGCGCTGCTCCCGGTGACCGTGTTCCTGCTCGGCACGCTGCCCGTCGCAACGTCGTCGGTGTGGCTGCTGTGGCTGCTGCTGGTCCCGCTCGGCTGCGCGGTCTGGGTGCTGCGCGCGCGGATCGTCGCCATCCCGCTGGGCGTCGAGGTCTGCAACGGACTGGCCGCCCACCGCGTGGCCTGGGACGACGTCGACGGCTTCGACGTCCCGCGCCGCGGCCCGGTCCGGCTGCTGCGGCGCGAGGGGCGGCCGCTGCTGCTGACGGCGCTGCCTCGGCGACGGCTGCCGGAGCTGCTGGCCGTCGGCGGACAGGCCGCAACCGGCTCCTAGGCTCGCCCGCGTGGCGACCACCTTCGACTTCCGCGGCTCCGACGCGACCCGGCTCCGCGGCTGGAGCAACGACCGCGACGGCCTGCCGCTGCTGCTGTGCAACGGGCTCGGCGCGATCCCGGAGGCCTGGCCGGCCCTGGTCGCCGCCGACAGCGGCTACGCCGTCACCAGCTGGTACCACCGCGGCACGTTCGGCTCCGACCGCCCGGCCGACGCCGCTCGGGTGCGGATCGAGGACCACGTCGAGGACGCGATCGCGCTGCTCGACGAGCGCGGGATCGAGCGGGCGCTGGTCGCCTGCTGGTCGATCGGCGTCAACGTCGGCTTCGAGCTTGCCGAGCGGCACCCGGACCGCGTCGCCGGGCTGCTCGCGGTGGCGGGAGTGCCGGGCGGCACCTTCTCCACGATGGGCGGCCCGCTGCACATCCCCCGCCCGCTGCGCCGCCGGGTCGCCACCTCCGCCGCCCGGTCGGCCCGGCTGGTCGGCCCCGCGCTGACGTGGCTGGCGCCCCGCGTGCCGATCGACGAGCGGTCGGCCTGGCTGGTCAGCCACTCCGGCTTCATGCTGCCCGGCGCCCGGCCCGAGGTCCTGGTGCCGATGCTGCGCGAGTTCGTGCAGCAGGACTGGAAGTGGTACTTCACCCTCGCCATGGCGGCCAGCGACCACTCCCCCATGGACCTGGGCTTCGTCCTGTGCCCGACGACGCTGCTGGCCGGTCGGCACGACGTGCTCACCTCCATGCACGACGTCGTCGACGCGGCGAGCCGCATCCGCGACGCGCAGATCACGGTGCTGCCCGGCAGCCACTTCCTGCCGATGGAGCACCCCGAGCTGGTGCACGCCGCGCTCGACCAGCTGGCCCGCCGCAGCAGCCTGCCGGCGACGGCCGCGGGCGCGCAGCCCTAGCCGCGCCCCCGGCCGGGCACCCCCGTACCC
>JAJAYV010000291.1 GCA_026786045.1 Frankiaceae bacterium
AGGAAGTCCTGGGCGATGAGCACGCAGTGCGCCAGCCCGAGCGGCGCGTCCTGCTTGATGTAGGTGACCGAGATGCCGAGCTCGGAGCCGTCACCGACGGCCGCCGCGATCTCGGCGTGCGTGTCCCCGCCGATGATCCCGACGTCGGTCACGCCGGCGTCGCGGCTCGCCGCTGCCCGCCTGCCCGTCCCTCGGCTTGCTCATCGGTGCCACTCCACGTCGCTGGGGCGTCTACGGGACTGACGCGCCGGGGTACGGGGAGGTTCCTCGCCGTGATCGTCAGGCTACCGACTGGCGGACGCCGGGGCGGCCGACCCGGCTAGCCTCGCCCCCATGAAGGCACTCGTCCTGTCCGGCGGCGCGGGCACCCGGCTGCGCCCCATCACCCACACGTCGGCCAAGCAGCTGGTGCCGGTGGCCAACAAGCCGGTGCTGTTCTACGGCCTGGAGGCGATCCGCGACGCCGGCGTGACCGACGTCGGCATCATCGTCGGGGACACGCACGCCGAGATCGAGGCGGCCGTCGGTGACGGCTCCGAGCTGGGCATCTCGGTCACCTACATCAAGCAGGACGCGCCGCTCGGGCTGGCGCACTGCGTGCTCATCGCCCAGGACTTCCTCGGCGACGACGACTTCGTCATGTACCTCGGCGACAACTTCATCATCGGCGGCATCACCGAGCTGGTCGAGGAGTTCCGCGCCGGCACCTACGACGCCCAGATCCTGCTCACGAAGGTCGACAACCCCTCTCAGTTCGGCGTCGCTGAGCTCGGGCCGAACGGCGGCGTCACGACGCTGGTGGAGAAGCCGCAGGAGCCCAAGAGCGACCTTGCGCTGGTCGGCGTCTACATGTTCCGCGCCGGCATCCACGACGCGGTGCGCGCGATCAAGCCCTCCCCGCGCGGCGAGCTCGAGATCACCGACGCGCTGCAGTGGCTCATCGACGAGGGCCGCGACGTCCGCCCCCACCTGGTGACCGGCTACTGGAAGGACACCGGGCGGCTCGAGGACATGCTCGAGTGCAACCGCAAGGTGCTCGAGTCCGTCGAGCCGGTCGTCCACGGCACCGTCGACGCCGACTCGGTCCTCACCGGCCGGGTCGTGATCGAGGAGGGTGCGGTCATCGAGCGCTCCACCGTCCGCGGCCCGGCGATCATCGGCCGCGACACGGTCGTCCGCGACACCTACGTCGGCCCGTTCACCTCGATCTACTTCGGCTGCATCCTCGAGGACACCGAGATCGAGCACTCCATCGTGCTGGAGGAGTCCACGATCCGCGGCGTCGGCCGCATCGAGGACAGCCTGATCGGCAAGCAGGTCGAGGTCTCGCCGTCCAGCGCGCTGCCGCGCGCCCACCGGCTGATGCTCGGCGACCACTCCCGCGTCTCCATCGCCTAGACCTCCTCAGCAGAAGGGCCTCCCAGTCCCGTGCGCGTCCTCGTCACCGGCGGTGCCGGCTTCATCGGTGCCAACTTCGTCCACTGGACCCTCGCGCACCGGCCGGAGGTGCAGGTCACGGTCCTCGACGCGCTGACCTACGCCGCCGACGGCTCGAGCCTGGCCGGTGCCGCCCCCCTCGTGCAGGGCGACATCGCCGACGCCGAGCTGGTCGACCGGCTCGTCGCCGACACCGACCTCGTCGTGCACTTCGCCGCCGAGACCCACAACGACAACTCGTTGTCGGACCCGTCGCCGTTCGTGCGCACCAACGTGATGGGCACCTTCACGCTGCTCGAGGCATGCCGCCGGCACGGCGTGCGGCTGCACCACGTCTCGACCGACGAGGTCTACGGAGACCTCGAGCTCGACGACCCGGCCCGCTTCACCGAGTCCACGCCGTACAACCCGAGCTCGCCGTACTCCAGCACCAAGGCCGCGAGCGACCTGCTGGTGCGCGCGTGGGTGCGGTCGTTCGGCCTGACCGCGACGCTGTCGAACTGCTCGAACAACTACGGGCCGTACCAGCACGTCGAGAAGTTCATCCCGCGCCAGATCACCAACGTGCTCGACGGGCTGCGGCCGCGGCTCTACGGCGACGGGCTCAACGTGCGCGACTGGATCCACGTCGACGACCACAACAGCGCGGTGTGGGCGATCGTCGACCGTGGCCGCTCTGGTGAGACCTACCTCATCGGCGCCGACGGCGAGGAGAGCAACCGCACGGTCGTCGAGGCGATCCTGCGCGGCCTCGGCCAGCCCGAGGACGCCTTCGACCTGGTGCCGGACCGGCCCGGCCACGACCGGCGCTACGCCATCGACAGCAGCAAGCTGCGCACCGAGCTGGGCTGGACCCCGCAGTACGGCGACTTCGCGGCGGGCCTGCGCGCCACGATCGACTGGTACCGCGAGAACCAGGCGTGGTGGCGCCCGCAGAAGGCCGCGACGGAGGCGAAGTACGCGAAGGTCGGCCAGTGACCTCTCCGCAGCCCACCTTCGCCTTCCTCGTCACGGGCATGGGCGGGCAGCTGTCGACCGACTTCGTCGACATCGCCCGGCCCATGGGGCAGACGGTCTTCTGCAAGGGCCTGACCATCGACGAGCTCGACATCACCGACCCGTTCGCGGTGAAGGACACCGTGGCGCAGTGGTGCCGCGTGGTGCGCTCCGACAGCCCCGACCACCGCGTCGTGGTCGTCAACGCCGCCGCCTACACCGCGGTCGACGCGGCCGAGACCGACGAGGAGACCGCCTACGCGGTCAACGCGACCGCCCCCGCGCTGCTCGCGCAGGCGTGCGCGGCCAACGGCGCGAAGCTGGTCCACGTCAGCACCGACTACGTCTTCCCCGGCGACCGCATCGGCGGCCCGCCGTACGACGTTGACGACGAGACCGGACCCAAGGGCGCGTACGGCCGCACCAAGCTCGCGGGCGAGCTGGCGGTGCGCGAGCTGCTGCCCGACGCCTCCTGGGTGGTGCGCACCGCGTGGGTCTACGGGGTGACCGGCAAGAACATCGTCAAGACGGCTGCCCGGCTGGAGCGAGAGCGGGAGACCGTCAGCTTCGTGGCCGACCAGCACGGCTCGCCGACCTGGAGCCGCGACCTGGCCAAAGGCCTGTGGGCGCTGGTCCGGGAGGATCCTCCCCCGGGCACCTACCACTGCACCGGCCGCGGCGAGACCACCTGGCACGGCTTCGTGCAGGCGATCTTCGAGGAGCTCGGCGCCGACCCGGCGCGCGTGCTGCCGATCGGCACCGAGGACTACCCGGTGCCGGCTCCGCGGCCGGCCTACTCGGTGCTGTCGCCGCGCGCCTGGGACCAGGCCGGGCTGCCGCAGATGCCCGGCTGGCGCGAGGCGCTGCACGAGGCCTTCCGGCTGTACGGCAGCGCCTTCCGCCCCTAGCACCGCTCCAGTCACAGCAGTCCCGTGCCGAGGGACATTACAGACCTGCCCTCGGCTGTGAAGGCTCCTCCTGTGCGCGTGCTCCGCTCCCTGTCCCTGCTGGCCCTGCTCGTCCCGGGGCTGCTGGCGACGCCGGCGCTCACGACGGCGGCCGCGGCCGCTCCGGTGCCGGTGGCCGCGGGCGTGCAGGAGATCAGCGTGCGCGGCGTGGACCGCGCGGCGGCGACCTCCTCGGCGCTGCGCACCGCAAGCACGACCCGGACCGTCCTGCTGACCGGCCAGCTCGACACCGACCCCTTCGCGCTGGTCGGCGTCACCTGGGCGCACGACCCGGCCGTGGGGTCCGTGGCCGGCGCAGTGCGCACCCGCACCGACGGCGCCTGGTCGCCCTGGACGCCGCTCGGCGGCACCGCCGACGAGCAGCCCGACCTTGCGGGCGTCGACACCGGCAGCGCCC
>JAJAYV010000292.1 GCA_026786045.1 Frankiaceae bacterium
CCCCGGTCCCGCGCGGCGGCCGGCCCAAGCGGGGCAGCGTGGCGCGCAAGCTCGTCGTCACCGAGGGCGCGCTGGCCGGCACGACCGTCAGCCTCGGCGAGGGCCCGGTGACGCTCGGCCGCGCCGACGACTCGACCCTCGTGCTCACCGACGACTACGCCAGCAGCCGGCACGCGCGGCTGGTCCCCGGCGAGGGCTCCTGGCTGGTCGAGGACCTCGGCTCGACCAACGGCACCTACCTCGGCACGGCGAAGGTCGTACGCCCCACGCCGGTCCCGGTCGGCGCCCAGATCCGCATCGGCAAGACCGTCCTCGAGCTGCGCCCGTGAGCGTCGCCCCGTGAGCCTGGCACTCCACTTCGCCGCCCGCTCCCACACCGGTCTGCTCCGCGAGGGCAACGAGGACTCCGTCTACGCGGGGCCGCGCGTGCTCGCCGTCGCCGACGGCATGGGCGGCCACGCCGCGGGCGAGGTCGCGTCAGCCGTGGCCATCGCCGCGCTCGCGCACCTCGACGAGGACGCACCCGGCAACGACCTGCTCGACGTGCTGCGCGCGAGCGCCGAGGCCGCCAACGACCACCTGCGCGACATGGTCACCGGCGACCCAGCGCTCGAGGGCATGGGCACCACCGTCACTGCCTTCCTGTTCGCCGGGAAGCGCCTGGGGATGCTGCACATCGGGGACTCGCGCGCCTACCTCCTGCGCGACGACCTGCTCTCGCAGATCACCCACGACCACACGCTCGTGCAGACGCTCGTGGATGAGGGGCGCATCAGCGAGGAGGAGGCGAGCACCCACCCGCAGCGCTCGCTCATCACCCGCGCGCTCGACGGCCGCGACGGCATCGAGCCCGACCTGTCGGTGCGCGAGGTGCGCGTCGGCGACCGCTACCTGCTGTGCACCGACGGACTCACGGGTCCGGTCGGCCGGCTCAAGACGCTGCAGGAGGCGCTGCAGATCCCGGACCCGCAGGAGGCCTGCGACCGGCTCGTCCAGCTCGCGCTGCGGGGCGGCGGTCCGGACAACGTCACGGTCATCGTCGCCGACGTCGTCGCGAGCGGCTCGGGCCGCAGCAGCGCGCCGGTCGTCGCCGGCGCCGCAGCCGAGAGCCCGCAGGCACCGCCCGAGGGCATCGACGGCAGCGCCGCCGCGCGGGCGCGTACCGCCGAGGGGCGCGACCTCACGACCGAGCGGCGCACCGCCGTCGCCCCGACCGTCGCCGCGGGCAGCAGCGGACGGCTCGGCCGCACCGCCGTCGTCAGCGCCGTCGTGCTCGCCCTGCTGGCCGTGGGCGCCGGCGCGGGCTGGGCCTACGTCCGCGCTCAGTACTACGTCGGCATGCAGGACGAACAGGTCGCCATCTTCCGCGGGGTGACCGGATCGGTGGCCGGGGTGCGGCTGTCCAGCGTCGAGTCGACGACCGACCTGAGCAGCGAGCGGCTCGACCGGATCGTGCTCAACCAGCTGGGGAACGGCATCGTCGCCGCCGACCGCGACGACGCGCAGTCCATCGTCGACCGGCTCGAGCAGCGCTTCCCGGAGTGCGACCCGACGCCGACCGCGACCCCGACGCCGAGCCCGACGGCAGCGCCGGCGCCCACCTCGGGCGCCACGCCAGCGCCGGTCGCTACGCCGACCCCCGCGCCGGTCGAGACCGACGAGGTGCCCTGCCCGTGAGCGCGCCCACCGTCACCCCGTCGTACGCCCCGCCGCGGCGCGGCACCGAGCTGCTGCTGACGATCTTCGCTGTGCTCATCGCCGTGCTCGCTTACGCCGCAGTCGGTCTCGCGGTCGACGGCCGGCTGCCGAGCGGCACCCTCGGTTACGGCCTGGGCCTCGGCACGCTGTTCCTGCTCGGCCACCTCGCGGTGCGCCGGTTCGCCCCGCACGCCGACCCGCTCATCCTGCCGGCGGTCGCGCTGCTCAACGGGCTCGGACTGGTGATGATCCGACGGCTGGACTTCCAGGCCTCCGAGCGCGCCCAGCAGCTCGGCAAGGCGATCCCGCGCGGCGAGGCGCCGCGCCAGCTGATCTGGACCGCCGTCGGCATCCTCGCGCTCATCGTGGTCCTCGGCGTCGTCCGCGACCACACCCGGCTGCAGCGCTACACCTACACCTGCGCGGCGGTCGGCCTGGCGCTGCTGCTGCTGCCCGCGCTGCCGGTGCTCGGCCAGACCATCAACGGCGCGCGGCTGTGGATCCGCGTCGGGCCGTTCACGCTGCAGCCGAGCGAGGTCGCCAAGCTGCTGCTCATCATCTTCTTCGCCGGCTACCTCGTCGCCAAGCGTGACGTGCTGTCGCTGGCGAGCAAGCGCGTGATGGGCCTGGACCTGCCACGCGCCCGTGACCTCGGCCCGGTGCTGCTCGCCTGGGCGGCCAGCCTCTCGGTGCTCATCCGCGGCAAGGACCTCGGCAGCTCGCTGCTGTTCTTCGCCATCTTCGTCGTGATGCTCTACATCGCGACGGAGCGCACCAGCTGGCTGCTGATCGGCTTCGGCCTGTTCGTCGGCGGGTCCTTCACCGCGTACTTCCTGTTCGCCCACGTGCAGCGCCGCGTCGACACCTGGCTCGACCCGTTCGCCGACCCGGACAGCGCCGGCTTCCAGCTCGTGCAGTCGCTGTTCGGCTTCGGGACAGGTGGTCTCACCGGCACCGGGCTCGGCGAGGGCAGTCCGGGTGTCGTGCCGTTCGCGAGCACCGACTTCATCATGGCAGCCATCGGCGAGGAGCTCGGGCTCGTCGGGGTCATGGCCGTGCTGCTGCTGTTCGGCCTGGTGGTCGAGCGCGGTCTGCGTGCCGCCCTGTCGTGCCGCGACTCGTTCGGCAAGCTGCTCGCCGCAGGTCTGTCGTTCTCGCTGGCGCTACAGGTCTTCGTCATCGTCGGCGGCGTCACCGGCCTCATCCCGCTCACCGGCGTCACGCTGCCGTGGCTGTCCTACGGCGGCTCGAGCATCGTCGCGAACTGGGCGCTCGTCGCGCTGCTGCTGCGCGTCAGCGATGCCGCGCGCCGGCCCGCCCCCGCACCCGTCACCCCGGAGATCGCGCGCGAGGCGCTGGCCTCCGCCCAGACGCAGGTCGTACGGCGGCCGGGCTCGTGAACCGCCCGCTGCGCCGCGTCGCGCTCGCCTGCATGGTGCTGTTCGGCCTGCTTCTGCTCAACGTCAACTGGGTGCAGGTCGTCAAGGCCGAGGCCTACCGCGACGACCCGCGCAACAGCCGCGTGCTGCTGCGCACCTACGAGCGCGAGCGCGGCCCGATCGCGGTGCTCGGCCAGGACGGCCGGCGCCAGGCGGTGGCCGAGTCGACGCGCACCGACGGTCCGCTCACCTGGCTGCGCCAGTACCCGGGCGGGGCGTCGTACGCGCACGTGACCGGCTACTACTCGCTGGTCTACGGCCGCACCGGCATCGAGCGCGCCGAGGACGACGTGCTGTCCGGCGAGGCCGACGAGCTGTTCGTGCGACGGCTGTCGGACTACGTCACCGGCCGCGAGCCGCAGGGCGCGTCGGTGCTCCTGACGCTCGACCCCCGCGCACAGGCAGCGGCCTTCGAGGGGCTGCAGGGCCAGCGCGGCGCGGTCGTCGCCCTCGACCCGCGCACCGGTGCGGTGCTCGCGATGGTGAGCCTGCCGTCATTCGAGCCGGCCCGGCTGAGCTCGTTCGAGCCGGCCGACATCCGCGAGTACTACGCGGCCCTCAACGACGCGACCGACGACCCGCTGCTCAATCGCGCGATCAGCAAGACGTATCCGCCGGGGTCGACGTTCAAGGTGGTCACGGCAGCGGCCGCGCTCGAGTCCGGGCAGGTGACGCCCGAGACGCAGATCCCGTCGCCGGTGCTGCTGGACCTGCCGCAGACCGACAGCGACCTGCGCAACTTCGGCGGGTCGGCGTGCAGCGGCGAGACGTCGACACTGGCTGAGGCGCTGAGGATCTCGTGCAACACCGCATTCGGTGCGCTCGGTCTCCAGCTCGGCGACGACGTGCTGCGCGAGCAGGCCGAGGCCTTCGGCTTCGGCGACAACGACCTGCGCGTGCCGACGAGTGTCGCGGACAGCCGCTTCCCCGACGACGCGAACGCGCCGCAGACCGCGCAGTCCGCGATCGGCCAGTTCGACGTGCGCGTCACGCCACTGCAGATGGCCATGGTCGCGGCCGGCATCGCGAACGGTGGTGAGGTCATGGAGCCCTACCTCGTGCGCGAGGTGCAGTCGCCGGACCTGTCCGTGCTGCGCACCGCCGACACGAACCTGCTGAACCGCGCGGTCTCGGGCGACGTCGCCGCGGAGCTGACGCGGATGATGGAGCTCGTCGTCGCGGAGGGCAGCGGTCGACGTGCGCAGATCGACGGCGTGCGCGTCGCCGGCAAGACCGGCACCGCGCAGCACGCACCGGGTCGACCGCCGCACGCGTG
Organism: Frankiaceae bacterium; assembly: GCA_026786045.1. Lineage (GTDB taxonomy): Bacteria > Actinomycetota > Actinomycetes > Mycobacteriales > SCTD01 > SCTD01. The sequence continues at coordinate 4,414 of JAJAYV010000292.1, forward strand.
GTTCATCGGCTTCGCCCCGGCCGACGACCCGCAGGTCGCGGTCGCCGTCGTCGTCGAGGACGGCGGCAACCTCGGCTCCGAGGCGACCGGCGGTGCGCTGTCTGCACCGGTCGCCGCAGCCGTCATGCGCGCGGTCCTGGGCCGATGACCGTCGGCCTGGCGGGGGGCAGCACGTGACGGCCCCGGAGCTGCCGCGCGTCCTGGGCGGCCGCTACGAGCTCGGCGCGCCCATCGGCACCGGCGGCATGGCGGAGGTGTTCCGCGGCGTCGACGTGCGGCTCGGTCGCGACGTCGCCATCAAGGTGCTGCGGCCGGACCTCGCCCGCGACCCGTCCTTCCAGGGCCGGTTCCGCCGTGAGGCGCAGGCCGCCGCGTCGCTCAACGCCCGGTCGATCGTGTCAGTGTTCGACACGGGTCAGGACGAGGCCGGTGTGCCGTACATCGTCATGGAGTTCGTCGACGGTCGGACCCTGCGCGACGTGCTGCTCACCGAGGGTCGGCTGCTGCCACAGCGCGCGCTCGAGGTGACCGCCGAGGTGTGCGCCGCGCTCGACGCCGCGCACGCGGCCGGCATCGTGCACCGCGACATCAAGCCGGCCAACGTGATGCTCACGCGCGGCGGCCAGGTGAAGGTGATGGACTTCGGCATCGCGCGCGCTGCGTCCGACGCGTCGTCGGTGATGACGCAGACTGCGGCCGTCATCGGCACCGCGGCGTACCTCTCGCCGGAGCAGGCGCGCGGCGAGCACGTCGACGCGCGCTCCGACCTCTACTCCACCGGCTGCCTGCTTTACGAGCTGGTCGCCGGTGCGCCGCCGTTCACCGGTGACAGCCCCGTCGCGGTGGCGTACCAGCACGTGCGCGAGGACCCGCAGCCGCCGTCGGCGTACGACGAGGACCTGTCTCCGGAGATCGACGCGGTCGTGCTCAAGGCGATGGCGAAGAACCCGGCGAACCGCTACCAGTCCGCGCAGGAGATGCGCGCGGACCTGCTGCGCGCGAGCGCCGGCGAGGCTGTCTTCGCGACCCCGGTGCTCGAGCCTTCAGCAGTTCTCGCACCGGCGGCGGTCGTGCAGGCGCAGCGCGTCGACCGCGGGCGGTCCGCGCGGCGCGGTCTTTTGTACGGCCTGTTCGGGCTGCTGCTGCTCGCTCTGGTGGTGGGGACGGCGCTGCTCGTGCGCGGTCTGCTCGGGACCGACCAGGGGCTCGTCCCCGCTCCGGCGCTCATCGGTCTGAGCCAGCGCGAGGCGCTCGCCGAGCTGCGGGCGAACGAGCTGACAATCGGCGAGGTGAACGAGGTCTTCAGCGACCAGCCGTTCGGCACCGTGCTGGACCAGAGCCCGGCCGCCGACATCCTGCTACGCGGCGGTGGCGCCGTGCAGCTGACGGTGTCGCGCGGCGTCGAGCAGACGATCATCCCGGTCGAGGTGGTCGGGCAGTCGCGCGACGAGGCGGAGGTTCTGCTCGCCGAGCGCAAGCTGACCGTCGTCGACGCGGTGACGCGCGACGGCAACATCCCGGCGGGCACGGTCCTTGCCATCAGCCCGCAGCCCGGTACCCAGGTGCCGGTCGGCTCCGAGGTCACGCTCACCGTCGCGTCCGGCAACGTGCAGGTGCCGGACGTTCGCGGCCGGGCGCTTCAGGAGGCGATCGACGAGCTGCAGCGCACGGGCTTCTCCGTCGGCATCGAGCCGCGCGACGACGTGGGAGCGCCGGACCGCGTGCTCGACCAGTCGCCGGTGAACGAGCTGGCCGGGCGCGGCACCTCCGTCGTCATCGTCGTGTCGCGCACCCCGCCGCCGCCGAGCCCGTCACCGGTCCCGTCACCGTCGCCCTCGGTCGAACCCTCGCCCGGTCCGTCACCGGAGTCGATCCCCTCACCGGCAGGCTGACGGTGCTCGTGCTGCTCGACCTGGACGGCACCCTCATGGACCCGGCGGTCGGCATCACCCGGTGCTTCGCGCACGCGCTCACGTCGCTGGACCTGCACGTGCCGCCGATGACAGCGCTGCGCGCGCTGATCGGTCCGCCACTGCCGGACTCGTTCGCGTCGATGGGACTGACGGCACCGCAGGTCGACGACGCCGTCGCGCTCTACCGCGAGCGCTTCGCGACCACCGGCATGTACGAGAACCGCGTGTACGACGGGATCGTCGACGCGCTCGGTGGTCTCGTGGATGCGGGTGCGACGTGCGCGATCGCGACGTCGAAGCCGGAGCACTTCGCGCAGCAGATCGTGGAGCACTTCGGCCTGGCGCCGTTCCTGTCGGTCGTGGGCGGTGCGTCGATGGACGGCACGCGGCGGCACAAGGA
>JAJAYV010000293.1 GCA_026786045.1 Frankiaceae bacterium
CGACTATGTGGAGCAGCTCACCTACCTGCTGTTCCTGAAGATGGCCGATGAATACAGCAAGCCGCCCTACAAACGCGACACGCACATTCCCAAAGGCTTCGACTGGGAAAGCATGCGTGGCAAGAGCGGCGCCGACACCCCCGAGACCGTCGTGGGCCGCAACCCGGTCGTCGAGGCGCTGCGCGCCAAGGTGCCGGCGACGGCGCTCTACGTCGTCACTGACGTCGACGCCGACGAGCGGGTGACCGAGGCCGTGGCGCTGGCCGGCAAGGCGCGGCTGGCGCTCATGGAGGTCAGTCGGGCCGAGATGGACCGGATGACCGGGCGCGCGCTGCACCAGGGCCTGGCGCTGCAGGTCCCGCCCTACACCTACCTGCACCCCGACGACCTGCTGCAGAAGGCGCTGGCCGCCGGCGCCCCGCTGATCGTCGCGCTCGACGGCGTGACCGACCCGCGCAACCTGGGTGCCGTGGTGCGCTCGGCCGCTGCCTTCGGCGCGCAGGGCGTGCTCGTGCCCGAGCGGCGCAGCGCCGGCATGACCGCGGCGGCCTGGCGCACCAGCGCCGGCGCAGCCGCCCGGCTGCCCGTCGCCCGCTGCACCAACCTGGCCCGCACCCTCAAGGAGTACCGCGAGGCGGGGCTGTTCGTGGCGGGCCTGGCGATGGACGGCTCGGTCGGGCTGGACGACCTCGAGCTGGCCACCGAGCCGCTCGTGCTGGTCGTCGGCTCCGAGGGCGACGGGCTCGGTCGGCTGGTCGAGCAGACCTGCGACGTGACCGTGTCGATCCCGATGGCCGACGGCAACGAGTCGCTCAACGCGGGCATCGCCGCGGCCGTGGTGCTGGCCGAGGTCGCCCGCCGACGTCGCGCCGGCTGACGCCGGCTAACTCGGTCTCCGCCCCTTTTCGAGGCGGTTGCCGCCCGGCGTACCGTGGCCCGCGGTGGGCTCTGGCCCCCAGCGCCGTTGCGGACCAGGCCCCGTCCGCGCTGGTCCCCTGCCCGTGCGAGCTGCGACCCCTGGACGGCACGTGAGCGTAGAGAGTGCTTCGCTGGAGCTCTCCGCCGCGCCGACGTCGGCGGTCCTCACCGTCTCGCCCGCCGGGACCATCACCTCCTGGTCGCCCGGTGCGCAGCGCCTCTACGGGTGGACCCGCGAGGAGGCGGTGGGACGGCCGCTGCTGGTGCTCGTCCCGCAGGACCGCCGAGCCGAGTTCGAGCAGCTCGAGCGGCGGCTGCGCGACGGGGAGCAGCTGGACGGCGTGGACACCGTCCGGGTGGCCAAGGACGGCCGTTGCGTGGAGGTCGAGCTGCACGTCGTGGTGCTGCACGACGAGGCGGGACGGATCACCGGCACCGTGCGGGTGCACCACGACCGGGCGCCGCTGCGACGGGCGCAGGAGGCCCTGCTGACGGTTCAGCGCGGGCTGGACGACGGGTTCCTCTCCTCGCCCGTGCCGCAGGCCCGGCTCCGACCGGACGGCGTCGTGCTGGCCGTCAACCCGGCGGTCGAGCAGCTGCTCGGGATGCCGGCCGACGTCCTTGTCGGCATGAAGGGCATGGTCCTGGTCGCCGCCGGCGACCAGGACGAGTCGGCGGACGTCCTGTCCCGCCTGAGCGCAGGCGCCGTGCACTTCGAGCAGCGCGAGATCACCCTCGAGCCCGCGACCGGCGGACCCCGGCGCGTCCTCGCGACGACTACCACCGTCCGCGGGGCCGGGGAGGTCGTCGCCCTGCACACCTCGCTGCAGGACGTCACTGACCTGCGGGCCGCCCAGGAGCGCGAACGGGCCGCGGCCGCCCGCTTCGACGCGCTCGTGCAGTCGATGCCGGTGGCGGTCTGGACGTTCGACTGCGCCGGTGTCTGTACCAGCTCGCGCGGGGCGGCCCTGGCAAGCCTCGGCCTGACTGACGACGAGCTGGCGGGCGTCGACCTGCTCGAGCGCGACCGGGACGACCCGGAGCCGCTGGGCGCCACCCTCGCGACCCTGGCGGGCGAGTCGACCACCCTGCGCCGGAGCGTCGGGGGCAGGGACTGGGAGTCGCACTTCCGGCCGCTGCGTGACGACGAGGGCCGGGTGGTCGGCGGCATAGGCATCGCTGTCGACGTCACCGAGCGCGCCACCGCCGAGCGGGAGGTGGCGGCCAACGAGGCGCGGCTGCGGGCGCTGTTGCGCAACGCCGACGACGTGGTCATCGTGCTCGACGTCCGCGGCCGGATGCAGTGGGTCAGCCCGGCCGTCACGAGGGTGTTCGGTCACGACCACGTCGCGATGGCCCGGCGCCTGGCGTACGACCTCAACCCGCCCGAGGACCGTCCGGTGATCCGGGCGGCGTGGGACCGGGTCGCGCGGACGCCGGGCGGGACGGCGGCGTTCAGCGTGCGCGTGCGGCACGCCGACGGCGGCTACCGGTGGACCGACCAGGTGCTGACCAACCTGCTGCACGACCCGGACATCGGCGGCATCGTCGTCAACGTCCGCGACGTCACCCGGCACCGCGCCGCGGAGCAGGAGGTGCAGCGGCTGGCGCTGCACGACCGCTTGACCGGGCTGGCCAACCGGGCGCTGCTGCTGGACCGGACCGAGCAGGCGATGGGCGCCGGTCGGCGGACCGGGGAGCAGACCGGGCTGGTCGTGGTCGACGTCGTCGGAATGACCGCGGTCAACGACCTCGTGGGGCAGGCCGGCGGCGACGTCGTGCTGCGGACGCTGGCGGAGCGGCTCGCCTCCGCCGTGCTCGGTGGCGACAGCGTGGCCCGGCTCGGAGCCGACGACTTCGCGGTGCTCGTCGAGGTCGTCGCCTCGGGCGAGGACCTGCGCGCCCGCGCGTCGATGCTGCTCGAGGCCGGGCAGGGCGAGGTCGTGGTGGACGGGGTGCCGGTCCCGCTCGTGCTGCGGGCCGGCTCGGCGATGACGCTGGCGGCCGAGGCCGGGGCGCTGCTGGCGGCCGCCGAGCGCAGCC
>JAJAYV010000294.1 GCA_026786045.1 Frankiaceae bacterium
GCCCGAGGCCGTGCGCCGCTTGGCGTGGACGCCGCCGCGGCCGGTCGACCAGGAGAGCGTCGCCGCCGCACTGCGGGCCAGCGGGGCGCGCGACTGGCAGATCACCCGGGCGGCCGCGGCGCTGGCGCAGGCGCTGCCGGAGCCGGTCGTGGTCGTCGACGAGCCGGAGCTCCCGCCGGAGCCGGTCGACCGGGTGACGCCGCCGCCCTTCTCGGGGTGACGCTCCCCCGGCTGACCGGGCCGCGGGTGGCGCTCGTGCCGGTCTCGTACGACCTGGCCGTCGCAGTGCTGGAGTCCGGCCCGCTCGACGAGCCGCTCGCGGTCCTCGGCGTCACCGCGGGCGACGGCTGGCCGCACAACGGCAGCGCGGACGCACTGCGGCCACTGGTCGAGCACGGCGCGCTCGGCGAGGACGGCGGCTGGCTGGTCGTCGTCGACGGTGCGGTCGTCGGGGACTGCGGCTGGCGTGGCGGGGCGAGCGCCGACGGCGAGGTGGTGCTCGGCTACGGGCTCGCGGCGCCGGTGCGGCGGCAGGGCCTCGGGACCGAGGCCGTCGCAGTGCTGTGCGCGTGGGCCGAGCGGCAGCCGGACGTGCGGCGGCTCGCGGCCGACGTCGAGGTCGACAACGCGGCCAGCCGGCGGCTGCTGCGCCGGCTGGGCTTCACCGAGGAGCCCGCGGCGCCGGGCTGGGTGCGCTGCCTGCGCGGCGAGGACCAGCCAAGGGTGCGCGGCCGGCACGTCTGCTGAGCCAGCACGGGTGGACCCGCGCCCCCCCCTCGTGAGCGCGGGCCCACCATGCGGCACAGCTGGCAGTGGGTGACTGCAGCCCCCCTCGGACCGCAGCCACCCACTGGTCTAGGGGTGGACCCGGCGGTCGCGCAGCCACAGGTCGAGCGCGTGCAGGCCGTGCCGGCACTCGCGGTCGACGTGCTGGCCGACGGGCAGCAGCCGGCCGAGGCCGGGCGGCGGGCAGTCCTCGGCCGGCAGCAACGGGCGGGCCGACGCCGGCTGCAGGACGCGGCCCAGGTGCACCGCGAGGGCGACCAGCGCCGCGAGCCCGAGCAGCACGAGCAGCAGTGCCACGTCCGTCTCCGTCGTCGTCCCTGCCACTGCCTGCCTCCGCTCTCCCATGCCCTGGCGGAGAGGATGCGCGGGTCGCGCGGGATCTGCAGCCACTTCTCGCGATCCCGCGCGAACGGACTACGCCGGGTGGGCCGTATGCCCCGGGATGCCCGATCAGGGACTGCGCGGCAGGTCCACCGTCACCGTGAACCCGCCGTCCGGCCGGGCCGTCGCGACCGCCGTCCCGCCGTGCAGCTCGGCGACGGCGCGCACGATCGCGAGCCCCAGACCCGCTCCGCGCCGGGCCGTCCGGGCGGTGCCGTAGCGGCGAAAAGGCTCGAACAGCCCGGCCACCTGCTCGGGCGCGAGGGCGGCGCCGGAGTTGCTGACCTCGAGCCGGGCGCGGCCCTCGACCGTGCCGGTGTCGACGCGGACCCAGCCGCCCGGCAGGTTGTGCCGCACGGCATTCTCGACCAGGTTGCCGGCCAGCCGCTCCAGCAGCGCCCGGTCCCCCAGGACCCCGCCCGGGCCGTACGACGTCGCGACCTTCAGCCCGCGCTCCTCGACCTCGCCCGCGACGGCCGACAGCGCCTGCACGGCGACGTCCGGCAGCTCGACCCGCTCGCGCACCGCCGGCCCGGTCATGCGGTCCGACTGCGCGAGCAGCAGCAGGCTGTCGACCAGCCGGTCGGCACGCATCGTCGCGTCGTGCACGACCGTCGCAGCCTGGCGCAGGTCGGCCGCGGTCGCGTCGGGGTCGGCCAGCGCCACCTCCACCTCGGTGCGCATCACGGCCAGCGGGGTGCGCAGCTCGTGGCTGGCGTCGGCGACGAACCGCCGCTGCGCCTCGAAGGCCGCCTCGAGCCGGCCGAGCATCTCGTCGAAGGTGTCGGCGAGCCGCTTGAGCTCGTCCTCGGGCCCCTGCAGGTCGATCCGCGCGTCCAGCCGTTCGACCGAGAGCCGCTGCGCCGCTGCGGTGATCTCCTGCAGCGGCCGCAGCACGTGCCCGGCCAAGAAGTAGGAGACCAGCACGCCGAGCGTGCCGAGCAGGACGAGCGCGATCAGCCCCTGGCGCAGCAGCAGGCCGAGGGCGTCCGAGCGCAGCTGGTCCTGGACGGCACCGAGCGTGGTGATCACGTCCGCACCCTCGCGCGAGATGCGGATAGGCACCGACGGCAGCAGCGCGCCGGCAGCCAGGGCGCGGTCGACCAGCACCACCGACAGCAGCAGGAGCAGCAGCCCGACCGAGACCGCCACGGCGCTGTAGACCAGCGTGAGCCGCCAGCGGAGCGTGGTGCGCGTCTCGGGGACCCGGCTGTCGGTACGGGTACGGCTCACGCCTCGCCCAAGCGGTAGCCGGACCCGACGACGGTGCGCACCACCTGGGGCTCGCCGAGCTTCTTGCGCAACGTCATGACCGTCACCCGGACCGTCGTCGTGAACGGGTCGGCGAACTCGTCCCAGACGCGCTCGAGCAGCTCCTCGCTGGACACCACCGCTCCCTCGACGCCCATGAGCACCTCGAGGACGCCGAGCTCCTTCTTCGTCAGCCCGAGGTCGACGCCGTGCCGCGTCGCCGTGCGGGCGGCCGGGGGCGCGACCCCCCCCCCCCGGCGCGGGCGCACCCGGGGGGTATAAAAAAAAACACCCCCCCCCCACCAAATAAA
>JAJAYV010000295.1 GCA_026786045.1 Frankiaceae bacterium
GGCGGGTCCGGGCCGCCGGGGGCGGGCCCCTACACCCGCCCCGCCCACGTCGGCACCTACGTGCAGGACATGGACGTCATCGCCAAGGAGACCGACTTCGCGACCGGCCGCTCGCCCGAGGACGGCGGCGCCGGCGACAGCGCCGTGCTCACGGCGTACGGCGTCTTCCAGGCGATGCGGGCCGCGGCCGAGCACACCTGGGGCGCGCCGACGCTGGCCGGTCGCCGGGTCGCGGTCGAGGGCGTCGGCAAGGTCGGCCACCACCTCGTCGCGCACCTGCTCGAGGACGGCGCCAGCGTGGTCGTCAGCGACGTCAGCCCGGCGGCGATCGAGCGCGTCCGCGCGGCCTTCCCGTCGGTCGAGGTGCTCGACGTCGAGGCGCTGCGGACCGGCGCCATGGACGTCTTCGCCCCGTGTGCCCTCGGCGGCTCGCTGAGCGACGAGCTCGCGCCCGTGCTGCAGGCGAAGGTGGTGTGCGGAGCGGCCAACAACCAGCTGGCCCACCCCGGCATCGAGAAGACGCTCGCCAACCGCGGCGTGCTCTACACGCCCGACTACGTCGCCAACGCCGGCGGCCTGTGCCAGGTGGCCGACGAGGCCGTCGGCTCGGGCGGCTTCCGGTTCGACCGGGCCAAGGCCAAGGCCGACCGGATCCACGAGACGACGCTGCAGGTCTTCCGCCTGGCCGAGGCCGAGGGCGTCCCGCCGGCGGTGGCGGCGGACCGGCTCGGCGAGCGCCGGATGGCCGACGTCGGGCGCCTGCGCACGGTCCTGCTCCCCGGCCGGAGCTGACCTCTCCGCGACCACCGCGTGCACTGCGCCTGCACCCTGTACCGTGGACGGCAGGCGGACACCCTCGACAGGCGAGCAGGTGCCTGTCGACCAGGAACGCACACCACTTCGGGGCCCTGGGGTCCCGCCGTAGCGAGGGGGTCGAGCCATGGGGCGCGGCCGTGCCAAGGCCAAGCAGACGAAGGTGGCCCGCGAGCTGAAGTACAGCAGCGGCAGCCTGGACCCGGAGCGGCTCAAGGCCGAGCTCGCGGGTGGGACGCCTCCGGCTCCCGCTGCGGTCGACGACGACGAGGACGACTTCGACGACCCCTACACACCGGCGGACAAGCCGGCGCGCTAGGCGCTCTCCCGCGACGATCTTCGTCTTGTGCGCACACGACTCGCGTGTCGCGACACCTCACGACGAAGCGCGTCAGCCGTACGGGGGCCTCAGGACGAGTGCGTGCCGGTGAGGGTGACCGTGCCGTCGCCCTCGACGACTTCGCCGGCGACCCAGGACGGGACGTGCCGGGCGGTCAGCAGCGCCAGCGCGCGGTCGACATCGTGCGGCGCGACGAGTGCGACCATGCCGACGCCCATGTTGAAGGTCCGCTCCATCTCGGCCTGCTCGACCCGGCCGCGGGTCTGCACCAGGTCGAAGACGGGCTGCGGCCGCCAGGTGCCGCGGTCCACCGTGGCCGACAGGTGCGGCGGCAGCACCCGGGCGAGGTTCGCTGCCAGCCCGCCGCCGGTGACGTGGCTGAAGCCGTGCACCTCGGTCTCGGCGATGAGCGACAGGCAGTCCAGCGCGTAGATCCGCGTGGGGGTGAGCAGGTGCTCGCCGAGCGGCTCGGCCAGGTCGTCGACCACCGCCTCGAGCCGCATCCGCGCGCCCTGGAGCAGGACGTGCCGCACCAGCGAGAAGCCGTTGCTGTGCAGGCCGCTGGAGGCCATCGCGATGACGACGTCACCGACCCGCACGCCCTCGGCCGACAGCAGCCGGTCCTCCTCCACGACGCCCACGCCGGTGCCGGCGACGTCGTAGTGGTCGGCCGGCATGAGGCCGGGGTGCTCGGCGGTCTCGCCACCCACCAGCGCGCAGCCGGCCAGCTCGCAGCCGCGGGCGATGCCCCCGACGATGTCGGCGATGCGCTCGGGGACCACTTGACCGCAGGCGATGTAGTCCTGCATGAACAGCGGCTCGGCGCCGCAGACGACCAGGTCGTCGACTACCATGCCGACCAGGTCGATGCCGACCGTGTCGTGCTTGTCGAGCGCCTGCGCGATGGCCAGCTTGGTGCCGACGCCGTCGGTGGAGCTGGCGAGGAGCGGGTTCTTCCACTTCGCGGTGTCGAGCCGGAACAGCCCGGCGAAGCCGCCGAGACCGCCGACCACCTCGGGCCGGCCGGCACCGGCGAGCCTGCCCTTCATGAGCTCGACCGCCCGGTCGCCGGCCTCGATGTCGACGCCGGCGGCGGCGTACGACTCGCCGTTCACGGGCGCGCCAGCGCGTCGCCGGCGGCGTGGTCCGCGGCGGCGGTGCGGGCGGCCCCCTTCGCGATGCCCTCGAGGACGTGCTTGCCGATGAGGTCGCGCTGCGGGATCGCGATCGGGTAGTCGCCGTCGAAGCAGGCCCGGCACAGCCGCTCGGCCGGCTGCGCACTGGCGGCGGTCAGCCCGTCGAGGCTGACGAAGGCGAGCGAGTCGGCGCCGATGCTCATGCGGATCTCCTCGACCCCGAGGCCGCTGGCGATGAGCTCGGCGCGGGTGGCGAAGTCGATGCCGTAGAAGCACGGCCACATCAGCGGCGGGCTGCTGATCCGGACGTGCACCTCCTTGGCACCCGCCTCGCGCAGCATTCGCACGAGCGCGCGCTGGGTGTTGCCGCGCACGATCGAGTCGTCGACCACCACGAGCCGCTTGCCGCGTACGACGTCACGCAGCGGGTTGAGCTTGAGCCGGATCCCGAGCTGGCGGATCGTCTGGCTGGGCTGGATGAAGGTCCGGCCGACGTAGGAGTTCTTGACCAGCCCCATGCCGTACGGGATGCCGCTCTGCTCGGCGAAGCCGATCGCTCCCGGCGTGCCGGACTCAGGCACCGGGATCACCAGGTCGGCGTCGACCGGGGCCTCGAACGCCAGCGTCCGACCGACCTGGACCCGGGTCGTGTAGACCGACTGGCCGGCGATCGTCGTGTCCGGGCGGGCGAGGTAGACGTACTCGAACAGGCAGCCCTTGGGCGTGGCCTGCGCGAAGCGCTGGCTCCGCACGCCGTGCTCGTCGATCGCGAGCAGCTCGCCCGGCTCGACCTCGCGCACGAAGCTCGCGCCGACGATGTCGAGCGCGGCGGTCTCGCTCGCGACGACCCAGCCGTTCTCGGAGCGGCCGAGCACCAGCGGGCGCACGCCGTGCGGGTCGCGCGCGGCATAGAGCGTGTGCTCGTCCATGAAGGTCAGGCAGAAGGCGCCCTTGAGGGTCGGCAGGACCTGCATCGCCGCCTCGGCCAGCGAGAGGTCGGGCTGCCCCGCGAGCAGCGTGGTGATGAGGTCGGAGTCGGTCGTCGCGCCCATCGCGCCCGAGCGCGGGTCGAGCTCCTTGACCCGCTCGGCGAGCTCGCTGGTGTTGGTCAGGTTGCCGTTGTGGCCGAGCGCGAGGCTGCCGCCCGTGGCGAGGTTGCGGAAGCTGGGCTGGGCGTTCTCCCACGTCCCGCTGCCGGTGGTCGAGTAGCGGGTGTGGCCGATGGCCAGGTGGCCGACCATGCTCGACAGCGTCGCCTCGTCGAAGACCTGGGCGACCAGGCCGAGCTCCTTGTAGACGACGACCGCGCTGCCGTCGCTGACGGCCATGCCGGCGGCCTCCTGCCCGCGGTGCTGCAGGGCGTAGAGGCCGTAGTAGGTCAGCTTGGCGACGTCCTCGCCCGGGGCCCAGACGCCGAAGACGCCGCACTCCTCGCCGACGGGTGCCTCTGGCTGGTACGGGTCGAGCTCGTCCTGCTGGCCGGAAGGCACGCGGATGCTCCTCGAAGGAATGCGGGGGGAGGCGGCGCCGACGAGTGTACGGGGGCTGTGTCCGCGGTCTCCGCGTGTCGAACCGGGTCGACGACAGCGGTTCAGCGGTCGGTGCACCAGAGGTCATCATCTCTCAATCCTTGACCCGTGGTGCACCACGCGCTGCGACACACACCGCACCCGTCCTGTGCGGCACCAGCCCCAGCGCGGGCTAGTTGACCGCCCGGTCGCGGCCCTCCCAGTACGGCGCCCGCAGCTCGCGCTTGAGCACCTTCATGGCGCCGGACAGCGGCAGCGGCTCCTCGCGGAACGTCACGCCCTTCGGGATCTTGTAGCCGGCGATGAGCCCGTGGCAGTGCTCGATGAGCTCCTGCTCGGTCGCGGTCTGGCCGGGCACGAGCACGACGATCGCGCGGACGGCCTCGCCCCAGGTGTCGTCCGGCACGCCGATGACCGCCACCTGCGCGACCGCCGGGTGGGTGGCCACGGCCTGCTCGACCTCGGTGGAGTACACGTTCTCGCCGCCGGTGACGATCATGTCCTTGGTGCGGTCGACGAGGTAGAGGTAGCCGTCCTTGTCGAGGTAGCCGGCGTCACCGGAGTGGTACCAGCCGTCGCGGAAGGCCTCGGCCGTCTCCTCCGGTCGGCGCCAGTACTCCTGCATGTACTGCCCGCCGCGCACGCAGACCTCGCCGACCTCGCCGAGCGGCACCTCGGTGCCGGTCTCGTCCTGGATCGACAGGATCGTGCCGGGCACCGGCCGGCCGGCCGACTTGAGCAGCTCGCCGCCGCGCTCGTGGTCCTCCGGGTTCAGCACGCACACCAGGGCCGCGCTCTCCGTCATCCCGTAGCCCTGGAAGAGCCCGATGTGCGGGGCGTCCTGGCGCAGCCGCTCGAGCACCGGCGCCGGCATCGGCGAGGCGCCATAGGTGAAGCGCTGCAGCGACGACAGCGCGTCCGGGGCGTAGTCCTCGTGCGCCATGAGCATCGAGATCATCGTCGGGACCATGATCGTGTTGCTCGGGCGGTGGCTCTTCAGCACCTTGAGCACGGTGCCGGGGTCGAAGAACGGCACGGTGACGAGCTGCCCGCCGCTGACCGGCGAGCCGAGGATCGCGCCCATCGAGGCGGCGTGGAACATCGGCACCTGCGCCAGGAAGACCTCCTCCGCGTCAAGCCGGAAGGTCATCTGCAAATGGTAGAGCGTGAGCATCATCGAGCGCTGGGTCAGCAGCACGCCCTTGGGCAGGCCGGTCGTGCCGCCGGTGTACATCAGCATCACCGCGTCCTCCTCCTCGGGCTCCGCGGGCACCACCTCCTCCCCGGCCGCGATGAGGTCCTCGTACGACACGTCGTGCGGCGCTGTCCCTGATCCCGTGCCGTCACCCATGAGCACGACGGTGCGCACGCCCGCCGCCTCGCGCACCGCGTCGATGACGGGGGCGAAGAGGGCATCGACGAAGACGACCTTCGTCGCCGAGTCGGCCAGCACGTGCGTCAGCTCGCGCGGCGCGAAGCGCAGGTTGAGCGGGTTGACGACGCCGCCGCCCATGAGGCCTGCGTGGTAGAGCTCCTCGAAGCGACCGCTGTTGAGCGACAGCACCGCGAAGCGATCCTCGCGCGCGAGGCCCAGCTCCTTGTTCAGGGCGTTCGTCAGCCGCAGCACCCGCGAGCCGTGCTCGGCGTACGACGTGGTCGTGCCGGCACCCGTGTCGGTGACGAACGGACGGTCGGCGAACCGGTCGACGGCCGGCAGCAGCTGCCGGTGCCAGACGAGCTCCTTCACGTGGGACCTCCAGGGGGGGTGTGGGCTGGGTCACAGCGAACCTAGATCACCGTGAGCCAGTCGTCAGCCCAGTGGGAGCCAGGTCGACAGGTCCGCCCGGTCGCCCCAGGTGCGGACCCGGCCGTCGCGCACTGCGTCGGCCCAGGCCAGCCGGCCGACGCACAGCTCGACGAAGGCGAGCGGGTCGGCCTCCACGACGTTCGGCGGGGTGCCGCGGGTGTGCCGCGGGCCCTCGACGCACTGCACAGCGGCGAAGGGCGGCACCCGCGCCTCGACGTGGTGACCGGGCGCGGCCTCGGCCAGCCGGTCGGCCAGACCGCGGACAGCAAGCGCCAGGTCCGGCCGGTCGTACGCCCCCGAGAGCACGCGCGCGACGGCGACGTCGACGGCAGCCGGGTCGCGGCGCATGGGGGGCAGCGCTCAGCCGAGCTGCAGGCCGGTCGCCGGCGCGGTCACGACCGGGTGGGCCGGCGCGGTGTCCCCGGCCAGCGGGCCGAACAGCGCCGGCAGCGTCGCCTCGTGGGCGGTGCGCAGCTCCTCGAGCGGGACGCTCAGCACGTCCTGGACCTCGAGCGAGCTGCCGTCGGTGACGCCGATGCGGGCGCACGGCAGGCCGCGAACACTGCACATCTCGGTGAAGCGCAGCTCCTCGGACCGCGGCACCGTGACCAGCGCGCGGCCGGCCGACTCCGAGAACAGCTGGACGAACGGCCCCAGCGCTTCGGGCAGCACGATCCGCGCGCCCACCCCGCGTGAGAGCGCGGACTCGACCAGCACCTGGGCCAGGCCGCCGTCGGACAGGTCGTGGGCGCTGGAGAGCATCCCGTCGCGCGAGCCGCTGACGAGCACCTCGCCGAGGACCCGCTCGCGCTCGAGGTCGACCGCGGGCGGGCGGCCGCCGAGGTGCCGGTGCTCGGCCCAGGCCCACTCGGAGCCGCCGAGCTCCTCGCGCGTCTCGCCGAGCAGCAGCACCGACTCGCCCTGCTCCTGGAAGCCCATCGGGGTGCGCCGGGCGACGTCGTCGAGCAGGCCGAGGACGCCGATGACCGGGGTCGGGTTGATGGCCGTGTCGGCGGTCTGGTTGTAGAAGCTGACGTTGCCGCCGGTCACCGGGGTGGCCAGCGCGCGGCAGCCGTCGGCCAGCCCGCGGGTGGCCTCGGCGAACTGCCACATCACCTCGGGGTCCTCCGGCGACCCGAAGTTGAGGCAGTTGGTGACCGCGATGGGGATGGCGCCGGTGGCGGCGACGTTGCGGTAGGCCTCGGCCAGCGCGAGCTGCGCCCCGGCGTAGGGGTCGAGGCGCGCGAAGCGCCCGTTGCCGTCGGTGGCCAGCGCGATGCCGAGCCCGGTCTGCTCGGACAGGCGGACCACGCCGGCGTCCTCGGGCCAGGCGAGCACGGTGTCGCCGAGCACGATCCGGTCGTACTGCTCGACGACCCAGCGGCGGCTGCAGAGGTTCGGCGAGGCGACCATGCGCAGCAGCAGGTCGCGCAGCTCACCGGTCGACGGGTGGGCCGGCATCGCCGCGGACTGCAGCGCGTCGAGGTCGGCGGGGCGCGTCATCGGCCGCTCGTAGACCGGTCCGTCGTCGGCGAGCGAGCCGGGCGGGACGTCGACGACGACCTCGTCGTGCCAGGTGACGACGAGCCGGTCCCCCTCGGTGACCTCGCCGATGGCGGTGGCGAGCACGCCCCACTTCTCGGCCAGGGCGAGGACGGCGGGCAGGTTCTCGGGCGTGACGATTGCGAGCATCCGCTCCTGCGACTCGCTGGCGAGGATCTCGTGCGGCTCCATCGACGCCTCGCGCAGCGGCACCCGCTCGAGGTGCGCACGCATGCCGCTCCTGCCGGCAGCGGAGGTCTCGGTGAGCGCACAGGTGAGGCCTGCGCCGCCGAGGTCCTGGATGCCCTCGACGAGCTTCGCGTCGTACATCTCGAGACAGGCCTCGATGAGGAGCTTCTCGGCGAACGGGTCGCCGACCTGCACCGACGGGCGGCGCGCGGGGCCGTCCTCGTCGAAGGTCGCGGACGCCAGCACGGAGACGCCGCCGATGCCGTCACGGCCGGTCTTGGCGCCGAGGAGCACGACGACGTTGCCGACGCCGCGCGCGGCCGACAGCTGGATGCGGTCGACCGGCATGACGCCGAGGCAGAGCGCGTTGACGAGCGGATTTCCTTGGTAGCTCGGGTCGAAGACGACCTCGCCGCCGATGTTGGGCAGCCCGAGGCAGTTCCCGTAGCCGCCGATGCCGGCGACGATGCCGGGCAGCACGCGCTTGGTGTCGGGGTGGTCGGCGTCGCCGAAGCGCAGCGGGTCCATCACCAGCACCGGGCGGGCACCCATGGTGAGGATGTCGCGCACGATCCCGCCGATGCCGGTGGCCGCGCCCTGGTAGGGCTCGACGTAGCTCGGGTGGTTGTGCGACTCGACCTTGAAGGTGACCGCGAGGCCCTCGCCGACGTCGACGACGCCGGCGTTCTCGCCCATGCCCACCAGCATCCGGTCGCCCTTGGGCAGGTCGCCGAACTGGCGCAGGTGCACCTTGGAGCTCTTGTACGAGCAGTGCTCGCTCCACATGATCGAGTACATCGCCAGCTCGGTCTGCGTCGGCCGGCGGCCGAGCACCTCGCGGATCGCGGTGTACTCGTCGCCCTTCAGCCCGAGCTCGTCGTAGGGCTGCGCCACCTCCGGCGAGGACGCGGCGTGCGAGACGGTGTCGACGGGCTGGGCGCTCACGCAGCCGAGGCTACCGGCGAGGCCGAACGGGCCGATCAGTCCGTCAAGGCATCAGATCTGTGAGTCGGAACGCGGCAACGTGGTCATGGCGCTCATGGCGCTCCTCGTCGGTCGGCTGTGGTCTACGTCGTGACCAGCGACCGCAGCACGGAGGTGAAGAAGCCCAGGCCGTCGCTGCCGGCGGTGCCGATGAGGTTCTCCACGGCGTGCTCGGGGTGCGGCATGATCCCGACGACGTTGCCGGCGGCGTTGCGGATCCCGGCGATGTCGCGGGCGCTGCCATTGGGGTTGCTGCCGAGGTAGCGCGCGATCACCCGGCCCTCGCCCTCGAGCTCGTCGAGGACCGCGGTCGCGGCGACGTAGCAGCCCTCGCCGTTCTTGACCGGGACGACGACCTCCTGGCCGGCGGTGTAGCCGCTGGTCCAGGCACTGTCGGCGCTCTCGATGCGCAGCCGCTGGTCGCGGTTGACGAAGTGCAGGTGGGCGTTGCGGGTCAGCGCGCCAGGCAGCAGGCCGCTCTCGCACAGCACCTGGAAGCCGTTGCAGATGCCGAGCACCGGAAGCCCCCGGCCGGCCTGCTCGACGACGCTGGTCATGGCGGGTGCGAAGCGCGCGATGGCCCCGGCCCGCAGGTAGTCGCCGTAGGAAAAGCCCCCCGGCAGGATCACCGCGTCGACGCCCTGCAGGTCGGCGTCGCGGTGCCACAGCGCCACCGGCTCACCCCCGGCCAGGCGCACGGCTCGCTGGGCGTCCCGGTCGTCCAAGCTGCCGGGGAAGGTCACCACGCCGATGCGAGCCGTCACCCGGCCGAGACTACCGGCGGGCTCAGACCGGTTCGGGTCCGTCCTCGATCCGCTCGTCCCGCGACCACGGCCCGTGCTGGGTCGGGGGCCTGCCCTCGGTGAGCCGCTTGACCGGCGCGTCGCGCTGCCACTCGAGCTTCTTCTCCAGGTGCACGACGGCGCCCACCATCGGCCGGCTGGTGAAGGTGACCTTGTCGACCAGCGCCCGCATGAGCTGGATGCCGCGGCCGTCCTCGGCGCCGGGCTCGGCGGGGGCCAGGCCCTTGGTGCTGCCGTCGAAGCCGCCGCCCCGGTCGATGACCTCGATGACGCAGGCGGTGCCGTCGATGCCGGCCGACACCTCGTACTCGTCGGACTCCTGGGCGTGGTCCAGGACGTTGGTGCAGGCCTCGGTGAGCGCGAGCTCGATGTCCTGGACGACCTCGGGCAGCACGCCGAGCGCGTCCATGGTGCTCTTCAGGACGCGGCGGGCGACGGGGACCGAGTAGTTGTCCCGCGGCAGCGCCAGCGTCAGCTTGAACTCCATGCGGGCGGCCTACCCGCTACGGCAGGAGCCGGACCGTGAAGTCCTCGATCACCGGGTTAACCAGCAGCACCTCGGCCATCTTCGTGGCCTGCTCGAGCGCGGTGTCGGCGTCCTCGGCCACGAGCGCCAGCTCGACGTGCTTGCCGATGCGCAGGCCCTGAGCCGCGGGCAGCCCCAGCGACGGCAGCGCGTTGAGCACGGCCTGCCCGGCCGGGTCGAGGATCTCGGGCTTGAGCATCACGTCGACGACGACCTGGTGGACTGCCATGACCGGAAGGCTAGCGGTCACGCCTCGCGCAGCCAGCTGTCGAAGCTGCTGCCCGTCAGGCGCTCGTACGCCTCGACGTACTTGGCGCGGGTGCGCTCCACGACCTCGTCCGGCAGCTCCGGCCCGGGGGCGGTGCGGTCCCATCCGCTCGCGTCGAGCCAGTCGCGCACGTACTGCTTGTCGTACGACGGCTGAGACCGGCCGGGCCGCCAGGCGTCGGCGGGCCAGAAGCGGGAGGAGTCCGGCGTCAGCACCTCGTCGCCGAGGGTCAGCACACCGGCGCGGTCGTGGCCGAGCTCGAGCTTGGTGTCGGCGAGCAGGATCCCGCGCTCGGCGGCCAACGCGGCACCGCGGCCGTAGACGGCGAGGGTGACCCGGCGCAGCTCGGCCGCCAGCTCAGCGCCGACCGCCGCGGCGACCGCGTCGTAGGAGACGTTCTCGTCGTGGTCGCCGACCGCGGCCTTGGTCGCCGGTGTGAACACGGGCGACGGCAGCCGCGAGCCGTCCTCCAGACCGGGCACGAGCGGCTCGCCGCAGATGCCGGCGGTCGCGCGGTAGTCGGCCAGCCCGGAGCCGCTGAGGTAGCCGCGGGCGACGCACTCGACCGGCACCATCTGCAGCCGGCGGCAGAGCATTGCCCGCCCGCGCAGCTGCTCGGCGTGGGGCTGCAGGGCCGGCGGCATCTCGCTGACCCGGGCGGTCACCAGGTGGCCGGGCACCAGGTCGGCGAGCCGGTCGAACCACCAGACCGACAGCCCGGTGAGGACCGCGCCCTTGTCCGGCACGGCGGTCGGCAGCACGACGTCGTACGCCGACAGCCGGTCGCTGGCGACCAGCAGCAGGTGGTCGTCGTCGACGGCGTAGACGTCGCGGACCTTGCCGCGGGCGACCAGCGGAAGGTCGATCACGGGGCCGAGTGTGTCAGCCCTCCCGCCGGCGCTCTCACACCGGGAGGCGGACCGCGACCGGGTCCGGCTCCGGCAGCCGGCTCCTGCGGGCCCGGTCGTCCCACCCGGTCGTGGTGCGCACCCGCTGCGCTCCGGTGCGCAGGTCGACGGTGCACAGCGACAACCAACCGCCGGTGACCAGCCCCGCCAGCCCGGGGTGGCGGGCGAGGACCGCGTCGACCGCCGCCGGCGAGGCGGCGACGACGGCGAGCAGCCGCACCGGCTCGTGCACCAACCGGCCCAGGTGGCGTACGGACTGCTCGGCCAGGCCCGTCCGCAGGTCACCGCCGGGGCCGGTGAGCACGCCGAGGGCGCCGACCGCGTTGTGCGCCGTCTTGCTGCCCGCGCCGAGCGCCTCCGGGTCGCAGGTCGAGAAGAAGTACTGCGCGTTGATCCAGTGTGCGACGACGAGCGGCGCGGTGAGGATCGTCTCGAGCAGCGCGCCGTCGCGGTCCTGCTGGGCGTCGTAGTCGTGCAGGAACGCCCGGCCGCCGAGGTCCATCCCGGCCGTCAGCGAGCGCGGCGCGGCAACGAAGAAGGCGTTGCCGGCCAGGCCCCACTCGTGCCGGACCTCAGCGGCGTCGAGCGCCCGACGCCGGACGTGCCGGGCGGCCCGGTCAGGGCGCCCGGCGACCGCCTCGGCGCCGGGCAGGGACCGGCAC
>JAJAYV010000296.1 GCA_026786045.1 Frankiaceae bacterium
CTGGACCCGGCACAGCACCCCCGGCAGGGACTGGCTCCGGGCGCAGAAGCCCGTCCCCGCCGACCCGCTGTGGACAGCGAAGCAGGACTCGATCAGCCTCCCCGGCCACGTCGGCCTGCCGGGCCTGCGGCACTCCATCGGCTTGGCCCGCTGGTGGCACCTCGGCGTGAACACCCTCTGGCTCGCCAACGGCCTGCTGTTCTACGTCCTTCTGTTCGCCACCGGCGCCTGGCGCCGGCTCGTCCCCACGAGCTGGGAAGCCTTCCCGAACGCCCTGTCGGTCGCCGTGCAGTACGCCTCGCTCGACTGGCCTGTCGAGAACGGCTGGATCGCCTACAACAGCCTCCAGCAGTTCGCCTACGCGGGAACGGTTTTCGTCGCCGCGCCGCTGGCGGTCCTCACCGGCCTGGGGATGTCGCCCGCGCTGTCCACCCGGTTCAAGCGGATCAGTCGGCTGCTGAGCATCCAGACTGCCCGATCGCTGCACTTCCTGGTGATGATCTGGTTCATCGTGTTCATCGTCAGCCACGTCGCGCTGGTGTTCACCACGGGCCTGCTCCGCAACCTCAACCACGACTACGCCGCCCGCGACGGTGCCGGCTGGCTCGGGTTCTGGGTCTTCGCCGCGTCGATGGCACTCGTCGCGGTCGCGTGGGTCGCCGCGACCCCCTTCACGATCCGGCACCCCCGCACGGTGCAGCGCGTCGGGTAAGCGCTCGTCGGCCCGGTCCAGCGGCTGTTCGAGCACGTCGACGCGACGCCCGGCGAGTACTCCGAGGCCGACATCAGCCCGTACTTCTGGCACAACGGGAAGTACCCCGACAGTCCGGAGTACTCCAGCCTGGCCGCCGGCGGCTTCGCCGACTACCGGCTCCAAGTCAACGGCCTGGTTGCTAACCCCGTCGAGCTGAGCATGACCGACCTGCGGGCGCTCGGCCAGCACGAGCAGATCACGCAGCACTTCTGCATCCAGGGCTGGTCCGGCATCGCCAAGTGGGGCGGCGTCTCCATGCAGACCGTCATGGACCTCGTCCGCCCGGCCCCGGAGGCGAAGTGGGTCGTCTTCTACTCCCTCGGCGACGGCCCGGACGGCGGCATCTACTACGACGTTCACCCGATTGAGCAGATGGGCTACCACCTCACGATGCTCGCCTACGACATGAACGGCGAGCCTCTCCCGTTCGGCCACGGCGCACCGCTGCGCCTGCGCAACGAGGTCCAGCTCGGCTTCAAGCAGGTCAAGTGGCTCAAGGGCGTCGAATTCGTCGCCAACTTCGCCGACGTCGGCGGAGGCCACGGCGGCTACAACCAGGACCACGAGTTCTTCGGCTACCGCCAGTCCATCTGACCCCACACGCCCAGCACGGAGAACCGGAAGAAGGCAACGTGCTCAAGTCCTCGCTCACCGCCCTGTCCCGCCAGCAGCTCAAGCTCGCCAAGACCTCCTCGAACGGCCGCAGCGCCTCCACCGTCTACGGCGGTCACGAGCACGTCCTGCGGCAGACGATGATCGCGCTGATCGGTGGCGAGAAGCTCAGCGAGCACGAGAACCCCGGCGAGGCGACCGTCCACGTCCTGCACGGACGGGTCCGCCTCGGCGCCGGCGAGGACCGGTGGGACGGCAGCCCCGGCGACCTGATCGTCGTGCCCGACGCACGGCACGACCTCGAGGCGCTGGAGGACTTCGTCGTCCTGCTCACCGTCGCGAAGCGCCCGTGAACGTCGTCGCGCCGCTCTTCCACCACGAGCACCCGGCACGCTGGGTGCAGGACAACGCGGCCGTGCCGCTGCCCATCCCGCGTCGGGCGGCCGACGGGTCGACGTAGACGGAGAACTCCGCGATCGCCGCTCAAGCAGGTGGACTCGCGTACGGCATGGTCGCGGCCCAGCCGATGACGCGCCGCCGCTATGGTCGCGTCTTGGTAGGTTTCCCGACCCGGGACCGCGACGTCCGGCCGACGACGGAGGACAGCGTGATGGCCCGCCGCCGGCTCGCCGGGTCACCGTCGTCGCACCGCCGACAGCAGCTCGTCGGTCACCTCGCGCGTGCTCGCCGTCCCGCCCAGGTCAGCGGTGCGGACGCCGGTCTCGGCGAGCACGTGCTCGACGGCCCGGATCACCTGCGCGGCTGCGTCGGGATAGCCCAGGTGCTCGAGCATCAGCGCGCCCGACCAGACCTGTCCCAACGGGTTGGCCTTGCCCTGGCCGGCGATGTCGGGGGCCGATCCGTGGACGGGCTCGAACATCGAGGGGTGCTCGCGCTCGGGGTTGAGGTTGGCGCTCGGGGCGATGCCGATGCTGCCGATGACCGCGGCGGCCAGGTCGGTGAGGATGTCGCCGAACAGGTTCGACGCGACGACCACGTCGAACCGGCCGGGGTCGAGCACGAGCAGGGCGGCGAGCGCGTCGACGTGGTACTCCGAGAGCTGCACCTCCGGCCGCTCGCCGGCGACCTCGCGCACGACCTCGTCCCAGAACGGCATCGTGTGGATGATCCCGTTGGACTTGGTGGCCGAGGCGAGCTGCCCGGACCGCGACGCGGCCAGGTCGACGGCGTAGCGCGCCACCCGCTCGACCCCAATGCGGGTGAAGACCGACTCCTGCAGGGCAAATTCCGCCGGCGTGCCCCGACCGAACCGGCCGCCGATGTCGGAGTACTCCCCCTCGCTGTTCTCGCGGACCACCAGGATGTCGATGCCGCCGTCGGGCACCGCACGCAGCGGGCTGGTCAGGCCGCGCAGGAGCTTGGCGGGGCGCAGGTTGACGTACTGGTGGAACGCGCGCCGTACCGGGATGAGCAGCCCCCACAGCGAGACGTGGTCGGGGACGCCGGGGAAGCCGACGGCGCCGAGGAAGATCTGCTCGTGCTCGCGGAGCTGCTCGATCCCGTCCTCCGGCATCATGCGGCCGGTGCGTGCGTAGCGCTCGCAGCTCCAGTCGTACTCCGTCCACGTGAAGGCGACGTCGTGCGCGGCGGCGACGACGTCGAGAACCTCCTGCGCGGCGGGGACGACCTCCCGGCCGATGCCGTCACCCGGAATCACGGCGATGCGGTGCGTATGAGGCACGACGACTCCCTCTCCTGGTGTCCGGTGCCGCGTTGCCCTCCCCCGTCGGACCCGCACGGACACCGGGCCTCACGCTACGCACCTGCTGCCCTTGAGCCGGCCTAGTGGACCCCGTCGTCCTGCTGGTCGCCGGTGTGGCCGTCGTCCTGGGTGCCGCCGTGCAGGGCTCGGTCGGCATCGGGCTGGGGCTGCTGGCTGCGCCGGTGTTCGCCCTCGCGGACCCCACGCTCGTGCCCGGCACCATCCTGCTCATGACGTCGGTCATGCCGATGCTGACCGCGTGGCGTGAGCGACGGGACGTGGACTGGAGGGGCCTGGGCTTCGCGCTGGTGGGCCGGGTGCCGGGGACGGCCGTCGGGGTCTACATCGTCGCGACGCAGCCGCCGTCAACGACGGCGATCGTCGTGGCGGTGGTCGTCCTCGGTGCGGTCGCGCTGTCGGTCACCGCCTGGGAGGCGCGGCCGACCCCGCGGGCGCTGCTCGCGGCCGGGCTCGTCAGTGGCGTCGGCGGGACCGCCACGTCCGTCGGCGGCCCTCCGGTGGCCCTGCTCTACCAGCGCAGCGGTGGCCCGACCCTGCGCGCGACGATGGGCATGTACTTCCTCATCGGCAACGTGTCGTCGGTGCTCGCCCTCGCCGTCGCGGGCCAGATCGCCGAACGCGACGTCACGCGCGCCGCCTTCCTGCTGCCGTTCCTGCTCGCCGGCTTCCTGCTGTCGGGACCGCTGCGCCGGCACGTCGACGGGTCGCGGCTGCGCGTGGCTGTGCTCGTCGTCAGCGCCGCCAGCGCGGTGCTGCTGCTGGTGCGCACGCTCGTCGGAGGGTGACGGGCGTGACCGCCGGTCAGCGCCAGCGGTACTCCGTCTCCGGGCGGCCGACACCGCCGTAGCGCGGGGTGCGCGAGGCCAGCCCGGCCTCGGCGACGTATTCGAGGTAGCGCCGCGCCGTGATGCGCGACGTGCCCATCGCCGCTGCCGCCTCGGCGGCGGACATCCCGTCGGCGCCGCGCAGCGCGGCGACGACCGCGTCCAGCGTCTGGCGGTGCAAGCCCTTGGGCAGCGGGGACTGCCGTTGGGGCCGCGGGCCCTCCAGTGCCCGGTCGACGTCCTCCTGTCCCGCGGCGTCGCCGTCGAGGCGCAACCGGTCCCGGTAGTCGGTGTAGGCCAGCAGCCGGTCCCGCAGTGCGGCGTACGTGAACGGCTTCAGTAGGTAGCCGACGACGCCGTGGCCCGCCGCGCCGCGGACGGTCGTGAGCTCGCGCGCAGAGGTGACGGCGAGGACGTCGACGTCAACGCGAGCGACCCGCAGGCGTCGGCACAGCTCGAGGCCGTGCGTGTCAGGCAGGTTCATGTCGAGCAGCACCAGGTCCACCGGCGTCCGGGCCAGCGTGTCGAGGGCCACCGCCCCGGTCCCGGCCACGGCAACGGTCGTGAAGCCCGGCGTGCGGTCGACGTAGGTGCGGTGGGCCTCCGCCGCGACCGGCTCGTCCTCCACCACGAGCACCTGGATCATGGGGTGGCATCCGCCGGCAGGTGGACCGGCAGTGAGACCGAGAACGGCGCGCCAGGACCCGGGCGGACGGTGAGGGCACCGCCGTTGCGTCGCACCGCCTGGGCCACGAGGGCCAGGCCGAGGCCGCGGCCGACCGCCGTGGCGGGCGCGCCGACGGCGTCCTTCGTGGTCCACCCCCGTTCGAACAGGTAGGGCACCTGCTGCTCCGTGACTCCGGGACCGCTGTCCTCCACGCGCATCTCAAGGCGGTCGCGGTCGACCCAGGCGGCGAACTGCACCTCGCGTGGAGGGTGACCCGCGAGCGCGGCGTCGATCGCGTTGTCGAGCAGGTTGCCGACGATCGTCACCAGCTCCCCGCTCGGGATGCCGGTCGCCGTCACCGCCGTTCCCGGGTCGATCTCGAGCCGCACACCGCGTTCGTGCGCTGTGGCCGACTTGCCCAGCAGCAGTGCGGCGAGCACCGGTTCCTCGACCGCGTCGACGACGCGGTCGGTCAGCCACTGGGCCGACGCGAGCTCGGCGGTCGCGAACTCGACCGCGTCCTGCTGCCGGCCGAGCTCGATCAGGGACACCGTCGTGTGCAGCCGGTTGCCGGCCTCGTGGGCCTGCGCGCGCAGGGACTCGGCGAACGCCCGCATGCTGGCCAGCTCACCCGTGAGCGCCTGCAGCTCGGTGTGGTCCCGGAACGTCACCACGACGCCCGCGGAGCTCGCCGAGGTGTGCGCGGGCGCCTGGTTCACGACGAGCACGCGGCCCCCGCTCACGTGCAGCTCGTCGACGGTCTGCTGCTGTCGCGTCAGCGTCTCCACGAGATCCGCCGAGAGGGCGAGCTCGCTGACGTGCCGGCCCGTCGGGTCGCCGTCGAGGGCCAGCAGCCGGCGCGCCTCGTCGTTGACCAGCTGAACCCGCCGGTCGCCGTCGACCAGCAGCAGGCCCTCGCGGACCGCGTGCAGGACGGCCTCGTAGTAGTCGAGCATCCGGGCCAGGACCGGCCCGCCCAGCCCGCGCGTCTGCCGACGCACCCGCCGGCTGATCAACCAGCTGCCCGCGGTGCCGGCGGCCAGGGTGAGCAGGCCGAATCCCAGGATGCCCGGCAGCGAGCGAGCGAGGTCGGCACCGATCGCGTCCAGCGTGTTGCCGGCGGAGACGAGTCCGACGACCGTGCCGTCCGGGCCGATGATCGGCCCGGTGGCGCGTACCGAGGGCCCCAGCGTCCCGGCGTAGGTCTCGGTGAAGGTACGGCCGGCCAGTGCAGGCTCGATCGTGCCGATGAACTCCTGGCCGATCTGGGTCGGATCAGGATGCGTGTAACGGATCCGGTCGGGGCCGAACACGGTGATGAAGGAGGTGCCGGTCTCCCGGCGCACGGCTTCGACGTACGGCTGGAGGAGCTCCGTCGGTCGCGGACCGGTGACCGCGTCGATCACCAGGGGGGAGTTGACCAGCGCGGCCACGATGGACCTCGCCTGCACCTCCGCCTCGGACTCCGCCGTGCGACGTGCGTTCGCGTAGGCGACGACCGACGCCGTGACGACGATGACGGCGACCACGAGCGCCTGCAGGACCAGCAGCTGGAGCGCCAGGGTGGTGGTGCCCCGGGGACGCCGCGGCGCGAGCTCGGGCGTGGACACCCGCTCAGTCTGCCCCGCCGGGACGAGGCCGGGACGCCTTCGCCCGGTTCTGGTGCGCGAAATGAACGCAAGTGATGGCGGCGTCGCGCGACGCTCCATCGTCGGGGGTGGCCCCAGGTCCCCGTGTCGTCAGGAGAGGTCCCCGTCCGTGCGCATCGTCGACATCCGTGAGAGCACCGTCCCGATCGAGGCGGACATGTCCAACGCGTTCATCAACTTCTCGAAGATGACCGTCAGCGTGCTCGCGATCGTCACGGACGAGGTCCGCGACGGTAAGCCGGTGGTCGGGTACGGCTTCAACTCCAACGGCCGATACGCGCAGGGCGGCCTGCTGCGCGAGCGCCTCGTCCCGCGCGTCCTCAAGGCCGCCCCCGACAGCCTGATCGGTGAGCACGGCGACCTGGACCCGGAGCGCATCTGGCGGACGGCCATGCGCGACGAGAAGCCCTGTGGCCACGGCGATCGGGCGGTGGCGATGGGCGTCGTCGACATGGCGGCCCGGGACCTCGCCGCGAAGCTGGCCGACCTCCCGCTCCACCGGCTGCTCAGCGAGCGCGCGCGCGACCCGCGTACGCCGGAGGCACCGAAGGAGCAGGTCTGGGTCTACGCCGCCGGCGGCTATTACTACCCGGGGCGCGGTGTCGAGGCCCTGCAGGCGGAGATGCTCTCGTACGTCGAGCTGGGCTACCGCACGGTCAAGATGAAGATCGGTGGTGCCCCGCTCGCCGAGGTACGGCGGCGCATCGAGGCGGTGCTCGAGGTGCTGCCCGACGGGTGCGACCTGGCGGTGGACGCGAACGGGCGGTTCGAGCTCGACGAGGCACTCGCCTACGCCGACGCGCTGAGCGCCTACCCGCTGCGGTGGTACGAGGAGGCCGGCGACCCGCTGGATCACGAGGCGCTGCGCCTGCTGGCCGAGCGCTACGACGGTCCGCTGGCGACGGGCGAGAACCTGCTGTCGTTCGCCGAGGCGCGCAACCTCATCCGCTACGGCGGCCTGCGCCCCGACCGCGACATCCTGCAGTTGGACCCGGCGCTGAGCTACGGCCTCACCGAGTTCCGGCGCACGGTCGCGATGCTGTTCAACTCCGGGTGGAACCCCGACCGCTGCGTCCCGCACGGCGGGCACCAGTTCAACCTGTCGATCGCCGCGGCCTACCACCTGCGTGGCTGTGAGTCCTACCCCGGGATCTTGACGCCCTTCGGCGGTTTCGCGGACGAGTGCCCGATCGAGGACGGTCACGTCAGGCTGCCCGATGCCCCGGGCATCGGTCTCGAGCGCAAGGCGCCGCTCAGCCGTCCTCCTCCTCGAAGACGACCTCGCGCTTGCGGCGCACCGACGGCAGCACCGCGACGAGCAGGGCCAGGGCGGCGACGGCTAGCAGCGCCGCCGAGAGCGGCCGGGTCAGGAAGACGGTGGCGTCGCCGCGGGAGATGATCAGCGACCGGCGCAGGTACTCCTCCAGCAGGGGGCCGAGGATGAAGCCGAGCAGCAGCGGCGCCGGCTCGCACCCGAGCTTGATGAGCACGTAGCCCAGGATCCCGAAGAAGGCGATCGCGTAGACGAAGTAGTTGTTCAGGCCGATCGAGTAGGTCCCGATGGTCGCGAACGCGATGATCGCGGGGAACAGCCACCGGTAGGGGATCTTCAGCATCTTCACCCACAGCCCGATCAGCGGCAGGTTCAGGATGACCAGGAACAGGTTGCCGATCCAGAACGAGACGATCAGGCCCCAGAACAGCTCGGGTTCGTCGGTGATGACGCCCGGCCCGGGGGTGATCCCCTGGATGATCAGCGCGCCGACCAGCAGGGCCATGATCGAGTTGGCCGGGAGCCCGAGCGTCAGCAGCGGGATGAACGCCGTCTGCGCGGCGGCGTTGTTGGCCGACTCGGGGCCGGCGACGCCCGCCATGGCGCCCTTGCCGAACTCCTCGGGGTGCTTCGACACCCGCTTCTCCACCGAGTAGGAGACGAACGAGGCGAGCACGTGCCCTGCCCCGGGCAGGACGCCCAGGGCCGCGCCGAGGCCGGTGCCGCGCAGCACGGGCATGCGGATCCGGCGGAAGTCCTCACGGGTCAGCCAGAGCTTCTCGACCTTCTTGACCACCACGTCGCGCGAGATGCCGCGCTCGAGGTTGCGCAGGATCTCGGCGACGCCGAACAGGCCCACCGCGAGCGAGACGAAGTTCAACCCCTCGTACAACTCGAACTGGCCGAAGGTGAAGCGGGGGACGCCCGAGGTGCCGTCCTGGCCCACCGTGCCGAGGAGCAGCCCCAGCACGATCGTGGCCAGCGCCTTGAGGGTCGACCCGCTCGCCAGCGCAATGGAGGCGACCAGACCCACGACGACGAGCGAGAAGTACTCGGCCGGCCCGAACTCGAGCGCCACGCGCGAGATGGGGGTCGCGAACAGCGCGACGAACAGGGTGCCGACGGTCCCGGCGAAGAACGACCCGAGAGCGGCGATGGCCAGCGCCTTCCCGGCGAGGCCCTTCTTGGCCATGGCATGACCGTCGAGCGCGGTCACCGCGGCCGAGGACTCACCGGGCAGGTTGATGAGGATCGCCGTGGTCGACCCGCCGTACTGCGCTCCGTAGTAGATGCCGGCCAGCATGATCAGCGAGGTGACCGGGTCGAAGCCGAAGGTGATCGGCAGCAGCATCGCCATCGTGGCGGTCGGGCCGATGCCGGGCAGCACGCCGACCGCGGTGCCGAGCGCCACCCCGATGAGGCAGAAGAGCAGGTTGACCGGCGTGAGGGCGGTCTCGAAGCCGAGCTGGAGGTTGCTGAAGAAGTCCATGCGCTCAGCCGACCCAGGGGCCGAGCAGCGGCAGGGGCAGCTGCAGGGCGTAGATGAAGATGCCGACGCTCATCGCGGTGAGGACCGTGGCGATCACCAGCGCCGGCAGGGGCCGCATCTTGGGCCCCGCCAGCGCGGCGAGCAGCACGGACACGAACAGCGTGGGCACCACGCCGAGCCCGCGGATCGCGAAGCCGAAGAACAGGATCGCGGCGACCAGCAGCACCGCGGCCCGCCAGGGGACCGGCCCCAGCTCGCCCGTCTCGGGACTGATGAACGCCTTGGCCGCGATGGCGAGGCCGAGCAGGACGAGCAGGCCGCCGAGGACCAGCGGGAAGTAGCCCGGCCCCATCCGCAGCCCGCTGCCGACCTCGTACGTGCTGGCCGTGCTGGCGAAGGCCAGGCCGAAGCCGACGAAGACCGCTCCGGCCCCCAGATCCTTGCGCGCACTCTTCAGATCCATGCCGATCCTTCCGCAGACGAACGGGAGCGGTGGGACGGCCGAGGCCGCCCCACCGCTCGTCGGTCAGGTCACTGGACGACGACGCCGGCGTCCTTGATGATCGGCGCCCACAGCTCGATCTGGCTGGCGAGCTGCTCGCGGTGCGCCTCGGGCGTCGCGTCCTCCTGGGAGGACGGTGCCGCGCCGAGCTCGGCGAGCTGGCTGACCACGTTGTCGTCCTCGAGGGCCTTCTGCAGTGCGGCAGTCAGCTTCTCCACGACCGCGTCGGGCGTGTCGGCCGGGACGTAGAGGCCGTGCCACACGCCGACCTGGAGCTCGGGCAGGCCAGCCTCCTCCGTCGTCGGCAGGTCAGGCAGGCTCTCCACCCGCTCCGGTGTGGTGACGGCGTAGGCCTTGACCTCGTCGCCCTTGATCTGGCCCGTGGTGTTGGTGGTCTGGTCGCACATCAGGTCGACCTGGCCCCCGACGAGGTCGGTGAGCGCCGGACCGGTGCCCTTGTAGGGCACCTCGGTGAGCTTCACGCCCACGGCCTCCTGCAGCAGCAGGCCGCACAGCTGGGAGGCGGCGCCGACACCGGCGTTC
This sequence comes from Frankiaceae bacterium, assembly GCA_026786045.1. GTDB lineage: Bacteria > Actinomycetota > Actinomycetes > Mycobacteriales > SCTD01 > SCTD01. The sequence continues at coordinate 10,058 of JAJAYV010000296.1, forward strand.
GCCAGGGTGACGTCGTCGGCGTTCGCCTTCAGGTAGGTGACCAGCTCCTCGAGGGTCTCCGGCTCGAAGTCCTTGCGCGCGATGATCGTCATCGGCACCTCCGTGACGAGGCCGACCGGCTTGAAGTCCTCGAGCGGCTCGTAGGGCAGGTTGGCGTAGAGCGCCGGCGCGGTCGACATGCCGATGTGGTGCATCAGCACCGTGTAGCCGTCGGCCTCGGCGCCCGCCACCTGGCCGGCGGCGATGGTGCCGCCGGCGCCCTCGACGTTCTGGACGATGATCGACGCGCCGAGCTCCGCGGCCATCGGCTCGGCGATCAGGCGCGTCACGGTGTCGGTGGGCCCGCCGGCGGAGAACGGCACCACGAAGGTGATGTCCTGCTCGGGGTAGCCCGCCGCGGCGTCCTCACCGCCATCGGCAGCGGTGTCGGTGCCGCCGTCGGTGCCGCCACCGCACGCGGCGAGGGCGAACGCGGCAGCCGCGAGGGCGCTCGCGGCGCGGTAGCGGCTGAGGGAGCGGCGAGCCGGGCGCGGGCGCCCGCTGGCCTCGGCGAGGTGGTTCAGGGACATGGACGGGACCTCCAGGATCACCAGCAGCTGCGGACACCGGAACCCTGCACCAGCAAGTGTGAGTCACGCCACATTGCGTCCATTCTGTTCATCCGCGTTGCGCAGGCGTGGCCCCGGCGCGTCGCGCAGGAGAACGGGTTGGTTGCGGCGGGCTGGGGGCGTCGCGACCGGGACGCTGGCCCGCCTGAACGTCAGCGTCGGGGGCACGGTCGTTCGTGCTGTTTCGGCCCGCCGGGCGACGGCACCCTGCGGCTACGGCTTTGCGAGAAGCGCCGTCATCACCTCGGCGTCGACCGGGCGGTGCCAGAGGTAGCCCTGCCCGAGGCGGCAGCCGGCAGCGAGGACGGCCCGCTGCTGCTCGACGGTCTCGACCCCCTCGGCGATGGTGACGATCCCGGTCTCGCGCGCGAGAGCGAACACCCCCCGGGCCAGCCGCGCGGACGGTCCCTCGCCGGTGAGCCGGGAGGTGAAGCGACGGTCCACCTTGATCAGGTCGAAGGGGAAGTCGGTCAAGTAGCTGATGCCGCCGTAGCCGGTCCCGAAGTCGTCCAGCGCCAGGTGCACCCCGAGGTCGAGCACGCCGGTCAGGACCTCGTGCACCGGCCCGGTGCTCGGGACCAGCTGCGACTCCGTCAGCTCGAGGACGACCGCGGACGGCTCCAGCCCGCTGGCGTCGAGGGCTGCGGCCAGGCAGCCCAGCAGGTCGGGGTCGTGGAGCTGCAGCGGGGAGAGGTTCACGCCGATCCCGAAGTCGCGGTCCGCCGGCAGGTCGGCCTTCCAGGCGGCGGCCTGCTGCAGTGCCTGGTCGAGCACCCACCGGCCGAGCGCTGTGATCATCCCGGTGGCCTCGGCGACCGGGATGAAGCGGTCCGGGCTGATCGTCCGGCCCGCGTCGTCCCGCAGGCGCAGCAAGGCCTCGGCCCCGACGATGGTCGTGCTGGCGAGGTCGACCACCGGCTGGAAGTGCAGCTGGAGCCGGCCCCGCTCGACGGCGTCCGAGACCAGGCCGCGCAGCACGGCGTCGCCCCGGTCTGGGGTCCGGGACGGAGCGGCCTGGCGCACGGGCGGGGCGGACCGGCCGGCGTCCTTGCGCTCGTACATCGAGCGGTCGGCGCGGGTGACGAGCGCCGTCGTGTCGTCCCCGGGCCGGCCGTCGGCGTGCCCGATGCTCGCACCGACGACGAGCTGGTGGCCTTCGTGCTCCACCGGTACGGCCAGCACCTGCTCGAGCCGCCGGGCCAGCGCGGCGACGTCGGGCTCCTGCCCGCCCGGCGTGCGCGGGCACACGACGACGAACTCGTCGCCGCCGACCCGGATGACGGTGTCCTGCGGTCGGACCGAGCTGCGCAGGCGGGCCGCCGTCGCCACCAGCACCGCGTCCCCGGCCTTGTGCCCGAACGTGTCATTGATCGCCTTGAAGCGGTCCAGGTCGACGAACAGCGCCGCGGCGCCGCGCCCGCCCGCGGGATCGAGGTGGAGGGCGAGCTCGCGGTCGAGCGCCTCACGGTTGCCCAGGCCGGTCAGGGGGTCGCGCCGGGCCGCCTGCTCGAAGGCCATCTCGTTCTGCTTGCGCTGGTCCACATCCAGCAGCTGAGCGAGGACGTAGGGCGCGCCGCCGACGGCTGTGCCCCGGGTCGTGGCCAGCTCGCACCAGACCGGGGTCCCGTCGTGGCGGACCATGCGCAGCTCGACCAGCCTGCCGGCGCCCGCCGGGCCGGTCAGCGTGCCGGCGAGCAGCGAGCGGTCGTCCTCGTGGACACGGCGGTGCAGGGGCTGCCCGACCAGGCGCGAGGTCGGCACGGACAGCAGCCGGCGCAGCGCGGGGTTGGCGTCGCGGACGGTGCCGTCCGGGTCCAGGCGGGCCATCGGGGTCGGTCCGTCCTGGAAGGCGGCCCGGAAGCGCTGCTCGCTCTCGCGCAGCTCCGTGACGTCCTTCATCGCCACGACGGCGCCGGTCACCCGCCCGTGCGCGTCGGTCAGGGCCCGCCCGTCGCAACGCAGCGTGCGCGACGGCCGGTCGGCGGGGGTGACCGTGATGTGCGCGTCGCCGACCTGCCCGTCGACCAGTGCCCGGTACAGCGGCACCTGCTGAGGCTCCAGCGGCGTCACGCCGTCCTCGTCGTACAAGGCGTAGTGCTGCGACCACTCGGCCGGCTCGAGGCCGGGGTCTTCTGGCAGCCCGTGGAACTCGCGGGTCGCGCGGTTGAACAGCTCGAGGTGGCCGTCCGCGTCGCACGCCACCACCCCCACGTCGATGGTCTCCAGGACCGCATTGAGCAGCGCGGCGCGCCGGTCGGCCTGCTCGCGTGCCTCGCCCAGCGCGAGCACGAGCCGCTCGAGCTCGGCGCGGGTCGTGTTGCGCTCGGTGACGTCGACCAGCGCTGCGACCAGCCGCTCGACGGCGCCGTCCGGGCCGCGCACCACCGTGCAGATCATTGACACCTGGACCTGCTCCCCGTCGGGACGGACGATCAGGCGCTCGGCGGCAGGAGCGAGCTCCCCGGCGGCTGCCCGCTCGGCGATCCGGGGCTCGTCGGGGCCGACCGGTTCGGTGACGTCACGCATCAGCCGGCCGATCAGGTCGGCCGGAGGGCGACCGACCAGTCGGGCGAAGGCTGCGTTGACCCGCAGCAGCCGGCCGTCAGGGCCGGTCTCGACCTGGCCGACCGGTGAGAGCTCGAACAGCGCCCGGAAGTCCCCGTCCGACACGAGGTCGAGCGTCATCGGCGTACGAGCAGACGGCACGGGTGCGATGCTCCACTCGGCCCCGGGGTGTGACAGCACGGTTCGTACGTCGGCAGGTCGGGCCGCGGGCCTGACCCGTGCGCGCCGACGATCTGGCCAGCAGCGACTGCGTGTCAGCGCCTGCGCGTCAGCCCCTGCGCACGGCGAGCTGACGGGCGAGCACCAGCCCGAGCACCGGTGAGGGCGGTGACGGGTTCGTGACGAACGGCGAGAGCCGCCCCCAGCGGGAGCGGCTCTCGAGTGGCGGAGGATGCGAGATTCGAACTCGCGAGGGGTTGCCCCCAACACGCTTTCCAAGCGTGCGCCATAGGCCAACTAGGCGAATCCTCCGCTGTCGATCCTAGCGGAGCCTTCACCGCGGGGCAGCCACCCGTACGGGTAGGGTCGCTGGCAGACCCCTCGTGCGGCGCCCATCCCGCTGAACTCCCCCAGGGCCGGAAGGCAGCAAGGGCAGGCAGGCTCTGGGCGGGTGTGCGAGGGGTCGTCTGACGTCTGAGGAGGCGAAGCGTGAGCCTGGCGCTCTACCGCAAGTACCGGCCGGCCAGCTTCGCCGACGTGAAGGGCCAGGCCCACGTCACCGAGCCGCTGCGCCAGGCGCTGACGAACGGCCGCATCTCGCACGCCTACCTCTTCAGCGGCCCGCGCGGCTGCGGCAAGACCTCCAGCGCCCGGATCATGGCCCGTTCGCTCAACTGCGAGCAGGGCCCGACGCCGGACCCGTGCGGGACGTGCGACTCCTGCGTCGCGCTGGCGCCGAACGGCCCCGGCTCGCTGGACGTCATCGAGATCGACGCGGCCTCGCACAACGGCGTCGACGACGCCCGTGACCTGCGGGAGCGGGCCTTCTTCGCGCCGGTCTCCAGCCGCTACAAGGTCTACATCATCGACGAGGCCCACATGGTCACGTCGGCGGCGTTCAACGCGCTGCTGAAGCTGGTCGAGGAGCCGCCGGACTTCGTGAAGTTCGTCTTCGCGACGACCGAGCCCGAGAACGTCCTGCAGACGATCCGCTCGCGCACCCACCACTACCCCTTCCGGTTGATGTCGCCGAAGGCGCTGACCGAGCTGCTCACCGGCGTCGCCGAGTCCGAGGGCATCCCGATCGACAGCACCGTCATCCCGCTGGTCGTACGAGCGGCAGCCGGGAGCGCGCGCGACGGGCTGTCGATCCTGGACCAGGTGCTGGCCTCCGCCGGACCGGACGGCGTGACCCGCGAGGGCGCCGCGGCGCTGCTCGGCGTCACCCCCGACGCGCTGCTCGACGGGATCGTCGACGCCTTCGCCGCCCACGACGCCGCGGCGGTGTTCTCGCTGCTCGACCAGGTCATGGAGGGCGGCCACGACCCGCGCCGCTTCGCGACCGACGTGCTCGAGCGGCTGCGCGACCTCATCGTGCTCGAAGCCGTGCCCGACGCCGGGGCGACCGGGCTGCTCGACTGCCCCGCCGACCAGCTCGACCGGATGGGCCGCCAGGCGCTCGCGATGGGCACCGCCGGGCTGTCGCGCGCGGCCGACCTCTTCCATGCGGGGCTGGTCGAGATGCGCGGCAAGACCACTCCGCGGCTGCTGCTCGAGCTGGTCTGCGCGCGGGTGCTGCTGCCCGCCGCGAGCGCCGACGACGGCGCGGTGCTCTCGCGGCTCGAGCGGCTGGAGCGCCGGCTCGAGATCGGCGGCGTTCCGGCGCCGGCGCCCACCCGGC
>JAJAYV010000297.1 GCA_026786045.1 Frankiaceae bacterium
GGCGCGAGCAGAGCACGCTCCAGCAGCTCCAGCAGGCCGGCATGACCCGCGACCAGTACCTCGAGGCCGAGGGCAAGGGCGAGGAGGAGTTCGCCGAGGAGGTGCGTGAGAGCGCCCGGACCGCGGTGAAGGCCCAGCTCGTGCTCGACGCCGTCGCCGACGCCGAGGAGCTGGGTGTCACCGACGCCGAGCTCACCGACCAGGTCGTCCGCCGCGCCCAGCGCGCCAGCGTCAGCCCGGACCAGTACGCCCAGTCGGTCGTGCAGTCCGGCCAGCTGCAGGGCCTGGTCCAGGAGGTCCGCCGCGGCAAGGCGCTGGCCACCGTCATGGAGGGCGCCACGATCAAGGACGCCTCGGGCGACGCCGTCGACCTGGAGGAGCTGCGCGACGACCTCGCGCCGACCGGCGCCGCCGACACGCAGTTCGACGAGGACGGCCGTCCGTTCCACACCCACGCCGACGGCGCGGTGCATTACCTCGACGAGGAGTAGGCCGGTCCGGACGCCGAGCTTCCGCCCTCGGCGGAACGGGCCCACGGGAGGGACTGCCCGTCGGCGCACGGCGTTAGGGTCGCTGACAGGCACCACCGTCCCCGAGATCCGAGGCAGGCCCCACCGTGACCCAGATCGACACCTCGACCGGGCTGGTCGTCCCCAGCAGCCTGGGCGTCGCCACCACCGCGCCCGCAGGCCGCTCGCCCGGCGGCGACATGGGCCTGGACGCGCAGGTCTTCAACCGGCTCCTCAAGGAGCGGATCATCTTCCTCGGCTCGCCGGTGATGGACGAGATCGCCAACGCGATCTGCGCCCAGCTGCTGCTGCTCGCCGCCGAGGACCCCGAGCGCGACATCTTCCTCTACATCAACAGCCCGGGCGGCTCGATCTCCGCCGGCATGGCTATTTACGACACGATGCAGTTCGTCAGCAACGACGTGGCGACCGTCGGCCTGGGCCTGGCGGCATCGATGGGGCAGTTCCTGCTCTGCGCCGGCGCCAAGGGCAAGCGCTACGCCACGCCGCACGCGCGGATCATGATGCACCAGCCCTCGGGCGGCATCGGTGGCACCGCGGCCGACATCGCGATCCAGGCCGAGCAGATGCTGTACGTCAAGCGCCAGATGGCCGAGCGCATCTCCTTCCACACCGGCCAGAGCGAAGCGCAGATCGAGAAGGACTCCGACCGGGACCGCTGGTTCTCGGCCGAGGAGGCCAAGGAGTACGGCTTCATCGACCACGTCGTCGCCGGGGCCTCGCAGGTCCCGTCCGGCGCCGGCACCCGGGCCTAGGAGGGCTTGCAGATGTCTTTCACGGACCCCACGAACTACACGATCCCGATCGTCATCGAGCAGACCTCCCGCGGGGAGCGCTCGTTCGACATCTACAGCCGGCTGCTCAAGGAGCGCATCATCTTCCTGGGCACGCCGATCGACGACGGCGTCGCCAACGTCGTGATGGCCCAGCTGCTCCACCTCGAGTCCGAGGACCCGGACCGCGACATCAACATGTACATCAACAGCCCCGGCGGCTCGTTCACCGCGCTGACGGCGATCTACGACACGATGCAGTTCGTCAAGCCCGAGATCCAGACGATCTGCATGGGCCAGGCGGCCTCCGCGGCGGCCGTGATCCTGGCCGCCGGCACCAAGGGCAAGCGACTGGCGCTCGAGCACGCCCGGGTGCTCATTCACCAGCCGTCCGGCGGCGGCGAGGGCCAGTCCTCCGACATCGAGATCCAGGCGCGCGAGATCCTTCGTATGCGCGACCTGCTCGAGACCATGCTCGCCCGGCACACCGGCAAGCAGGAGGCCGACATCCGCAAGGACATCGAGCGCGACAAGATCCTCACCGCCCGTGAGGCCGTGGAGTACGGGATCATCGACGAGGTCGTGGCCTCCCGCAAGATCGCCGCGGGCTCCAGCTCGGCCGCCGGCCGCTAGGACGCACGCCTCGCGGAGCCGGGTGCTCGACCCCGGTCCGGCCCCGCGAGGACCGCCGAGCGGCTCCACCACTTGGCGTAAGGGACTGGATCTGGCGGTGCCAAGCGGTACCGTCGTCGAACGGCTCTCCGGCCTGGTGCCGGGGACGACGAGGGACGAGGTGCACCGCGGTGGCACGCATCGGTGACGGCGGCGACCTGCTGAAGTGCTCGTTCTGCGGCAAGTCGCAGAAGCAGGTGAAGAAGCTCATCGCGGGTCCGGGCGTCTACATCTGCGACGAGTGCATCGACCTCTGCAACGAGATCATCGAGGAGGAGCTCAGCGAGAGCTCCGAGCTGAAGTGGGACGAGCTGCCCAAGCCGCGCGAGATCTACGACTTCCTGGACCAGTACGTCATCGGCCAGGACACCGCCAAGCGGACCCTGGCGGTCGCGGTCTACAACCACTACAAGCGCGTCCAGGCCGGCGGCAACGAGAAGGACCCCGTCGAGCTGCAGAAGAGCAACATCCTGCTGCTGGGCCCGACCGGCTGCGGCAAGACGTTGCTGGCACAGACGCTGGCCAAGATGCTCAACGTCCCGTTCGCCATCGCCGACGCGACGGCGCTGACGGAGGCCGGCTACGTCGGCGAGGACGTCGAGAACATCCTGCTCAAGCTCATCCAGGCCGCTGACTACGACGTCAAGAAGGCCGAGACCGGGATCATCTACATCGACGAGGTCGACAAGATCGCCCGCAAGAGCGAGAACCCGTCGATCACCCGCGACGTCTCCGGCGAGGGCGTGCAGCAGGCCCTGCTGAAGATCCTCGAGGGCACGACCGCGTCGGTCCCGCCGCAGGGCGGCCGCAAGCACCCGCACCAGGAGTTCATCCAGATCGACACGACGAACGTGCTGTTCATCGTGGGCGGGGCCTTCGCCGGGCTCGACAAGGTCATCGAGCAGCGCATCGGCAAGAAGGCCGTCGGCTTCGGTGCCGTGCTGCACTCCAAGCATGAGGTCGACGCCGGCAACGTCTTCGGCGACGCGATGCCCGAGGACCTGCTGAAGTACGGGATGATCCCGGAGTTCGTCGGCCGCCTGCCGGTGCTCACCAGCGTCCACAACCTGGACCGCGAGGCGCTCATCCGGATCCTCACCGAGCCGAAGAACGCGCTGGTGCGCCAGTACCACCGGCTGTTCGAGCTCGACGGCGTCGAGCTGGAGTTCAGCGAGGACGCGCTGCACGCCATCGCCGACCAGGCGATCCTGCGCGGCACCGGCGCGCGCGGCCTGCGGGCCATCCTCGAGGAGGTCCTCAACTCCGCGATGTACGACCTGCCCTCGCGCGGCGACGTCGCGAAGTGCCTGGTCACCCGCGAGGTCGTGCTCGAGCACGTCGCCCCGACCCTCGTCCCCCGCGACGCGGCCACCCCGGCCCGCCGCGAGCGCCGCGAGAAGTCCGCCTGA
>JAJAYV010000298.1 GCA_026786045.1 Frankiaceae bacterium
GCACCCGTCAGCGGGGGAGCAGCACCGGCCGGCCGATGCGGACGTCGACGCCGGGCGACCACAGCACGTGCGGCGGCCCCTCCACCCGCAGCCCGGCCACCTCCACGAGGTCGTCGCGCAGGTCGAGCAGTTCGGCCCGGTGCAGCGGCCAGGGGTCGTGGTCGACCGGTGCCCACGCCGTCCGGCCACCGTGGAAGCGGGAGTACAGCCCCCACCGTGCCGTGAGGAACAGCGACAGCTCGTCGGCGGCGAACCGCTCGCCGGTGCGCACCCGGACGACCCCGCCGGCGCCGCGCGGCCCCGGCCACCGGCGCGCGGTCTCGTACGCCACAGCGTCCGGGCCGTGCCGCACCGACATCCGCGCCCACTCGTACGGCAGGGCGTAGGACAGCCGGGCGGCCAGGACCGGCAGGAGCCGGGCGGCCTCCAGCGAGCGGAAGACGACGCCGCGCCGGCCCGTTGCGTCGACGGCGTAGAGCCGGACGTTGGTCTCGGGGAAGGCCGACAGCCACGGCAGCGGCGGGGTGCCGAGTATGCGGACGCCCTCCATGACGAAGGGCACCAGCCCGACCCAGGTGCGGCCGTCCAGGACGTCCGGCGTCGTGCCGGCGGGCAGCAGCGGCGCCACGTCCTGCGGGTCGACCGGCCAGTGCAGCATCGTCAGGTCGCGCCAGAACTGGCGGAAGACCGGGCGCGCAACGCGATGCAGCGGCGTCTCGCTCAGCGGCTCCGGGGTCACCGCCCGACGGTAGGCCGAGCGGGGCAGAGCGGCCAACCGGTCGGCAGGACCCGGTGCTCGCCGTAGCCGGTTGATCGGCCTCCCGCTGCGCCTAGGCTCCCGGCCGTGCGCCTCGTCATCGCGACCTGCTCGGTGGACTACGTCGGCCGGCTCACCGCCCACCTGCCGATGGCCACCCGGCTGCTGCTGGTCAAGGCCGACGGGTCGGTGTCGATCCACGCCGACGACCGGGCGTACAAGCCGCTGATGTGGATGAGCCCGCCCTGCAGCACCATCGACGTCGACGGCGTGTGGACGGTGACGAACAAGGCGGGCGAGCAGCTGGTCATCACGGTCGAGGAGGTGTTGTCCGACGTCGCGCACGAGCTCGGCTCGGACCCCGGCCTGGTCAAGGACGGCGTCGAGAAGCACCTGCAGGAGCTGCTCGCCGACCGCTGCGAGGTCCTGGGCACCGGCTGGACGCTCGTGCAGCGCGAGTACTTCACCGACATCGGCCCGGTCGACCTGCTGGTCCGCGACGACACCGGCGCGCACGTCCTCGTCGAGGTCAAGCGGCACGCCGAGATCGACGGCGTCGAGCAGCTCACCCGCTACCTGCAGCGCGTCTCGACGGTGCTCGGCGACGTCAAGGGCGTGCTCGCGGCGCAGAGCTTCAAACCGCAGGCCAAGGTGCTCGCGGCTGACCGCGGGATCGCTTGCGTGCAGCTGGACTACGACGCCCTGCGCGGCATGGACCCGAGCACGCCGACGCTGTTCTGAGTCTCGACCTGCAGGACCGCGTCGAGGTCGAGCAGCAGCAGCAGCTTGCGGACCAACCGTGACGGGGCGCGCAGCCTGAGCGCAGCGGCGCGCTCGTGCCGGACAACGGACAGCCTCCGCGGACCGCTCCCGGGGCCGCGCCGGTCGGCGCGGGGGGAGGGCACCATCCTGCCCCACGCCCGCACCGGCACGACCCCCCGGCGCGCCGCGAGCCCCCGGGCTGGGAGGATCACGGCGACCACCGCGCCCCCGTTCACGACAGAGCGACGCGGTTCGCAGACTGGAGGACTCGTGGCTCGCACGTTCAGCAAGGTCGGTGTCGTCGGCCTGGGCACGATGGGGGCCGGCATCGCCGAGGTCCTCGCCCGGAGCGGTCTCACCGTCGTCGGCGTCGAGCACGACCAGGCCGGCCTGGACCGCGGCCACCAGCACCTGAGCACCTCGACCGAGCGCGCGATCAGGCGCGGCAAGCTGACCGAGGAGGAGGCCGCCGAGCTGCTCGGCCGCATCTCCACCGGCACCGACCTGTCGGCGCTGGCCGACTGCGAGCTCGTCGTCGAGGCGATCCCGGAGCGGATGGAGCTCAAGCGGGAGCTGTTCTCCCGGCTCGACGCGATGCTCGCCGATGACGCCGTCCTCGCCACCAACACCTCGGCGCTGTCGGTGACCGAGCTGGCCACCAGCACGTCGCGCCCGAGCCGGGTCGTCGGCCTGCACTGGTTCAACCCGGCGCCGGTGATGGGCCTGGTCGAGGTCGTGCGCACGGTCGTCACCGACCCCTCGGTGCTGGAGGACGTGCAGGCGCTCGTCGAGCGGGTCGGCAAGACCGGCGCCACCGCCGGCGACCGGGCCGGCTTCATCGCCAACGCGCTGCTGTTCGGCTACCTCAACAACGCGCTGCGCATGTACGAGAGCAAGTACGCCTCGCGCGAGGACATCGACGCCGCGATGCGCTTCGGCACCGGGCATCCGATGGGCCCGTTGGCGCTGCTCGACCTGATCGGCCTGGACAGCGCGTACGAGATCCTCGAGACGATGTACACGCAGTCGCGCGACCACCGGCACGCGCCCGCGCCGCTGCTGAAGCAGTACGTCACCGCGGGCCTGCTCGGCCGCAAGTCCGGTCGCGGCATCTACACCTACGCCGCCCCCGACTCGCCCGAGGTCGTCGCCGACGACAGCACGCCGAGCCCGGTCACGGCCACCCCCCGCACCGTCCAGCGGATCGGCGTCATCGGCACCGGCACGATGGCCAGCGGGATCGTCGAGGTCTGCGCCAAGAGCGGCTACGACGTCGTCTTCCGCGCCCGCGGCGAGGACAAGGTCGCCGCCGTGCAGAAGAGGGTCGAGGGATCGCTCGACAAGGCGCTCCAGCGCGGCAAGCTCACCGAGCAGGCCAGGGCCGAGACCGTGTCCCGCATCACCGGGACCACCTCGCTCGACGACTTGGCCGACTGCGACCTGGTCATCGAGGCCGTCGTGGAGGACCTGGCCATCAAGAAGGCGCTGTTCTCGGCGCTGGACGAGGTCGTCAAGCCCGGCGCGATCCTGGCCACGACCACCTCGTCGCTGCCGGTCATCGAA
>JAJAYV010000299.1 GCA_026786045.1 Frankiaceae bacterium
GCCGAGCACCCGCACCCAGCGGCGGCGCGAGGTCCACAGCACCAGGGCCACCCAGGTGGCCCAGGCCGGGTGCAGGCTCGGCAGCGCCGCCAGCGGATCGCTGATGTGCTTCAGCACCCCGTGGTCGTAGCTGAGCAGCCCGCCGTAGCCGGCCAGCGTGTCGACGGTCGCCAGCCCGTCGGGCATCAGTCGCGGCGGCGCCACCGGGTAGAGCGCGAACACCGCCACACCCAGGAACGTCGAGGCGGCCAGCACCGTCGCCAAGGGGTCGAACAGCCGCCCGCGACGCAGCGCCAGTCAGCCGGCGACGGCCGTGGTGAGCAGGAAGTGTGCGCTGCCGTAGTAGGCATCGGCCGCGCGCACCAGTAGCCGATGGTCCAGCAGCTGCCTTTGCAGCACGCGCTCAGGCGGCAGGAACGACGTCAGGCCGGCAACGTCCTCAGCGTGAGTGACGGCGACCTGGAAGGACTGTGGTGAGGCGCCCTGGCCGTGGCGTCCGCGGGCGTAGGCGTAGAGCAGGTAGAGCCCGACGAGCACCGCGACCCGCAGCGCGTGCCGGGCGGACCGGTGGGCGCCGGTTCGCACCGTCGACTGTTTGCGGCTCAAGATCGCCGGCAAGATGTCATATCTCTAGGCAGCGTTCTATCAACTTGTGCCATGAGCATCGCCGAGGCCGAGCCCCTACCGGTCGCCGAGGCCAGCCGTCGTGGCGTATCCAAGCTCGTCGCGGACGCGGAGGGCGGTCACGCGACCATCCTGCGACGACATTCGGAACCTGTCGCAGCGGTCATCAGCTACCAGGAGCTCCTGCGGCTGCAAGGGCTGGAGCGCGACCTGGTCGATGTCGCACTCGTGCTCGCCCGCGCTGCCACCGACAACGGTCGACGGACGTCCCTCGACGACGTGATCGAAGGCCTGGGCTACACCCGTGAACAGCTCGAGGCGATGGACGAGCCGCAGTAGCGGTGTCCGGGAAGAAGCAGCCACCCCCACCGTCGGGGTCGCCCCCCAGCCGCGCAGAGGCTTGGCTCACCGACCCCGCCCGAGCAGATCTCGACCGGCTCGACGGCGCACCACTGGCCTGGGCGCTCAAGAAGATGCTGCTGCTCGAGACCGACCCGTTGGCCGGCGAGCCCCTGCTCGGGACCCTCATCGGCTACCGCAAGCTGGTCGTCGGCAACCGGAACTGGCGCATCATCTGGCGCGCCAGCACCGACCAGCGCGGCACCCTCACCATCGAGATCGCCGAGGTGCAGGCGGTCGGGGCACGCTCTGACAGCGAGGTCTACACCGAGATGACCCAGCGCGTCGCCTCCCTCGGCGACTCCCCGGTCCGTCGCTCCCTGTCCGCTGTCGTGGATGAGCTCGGCCAGCGGGCGAAGGGTGTTGCCGCACAGCCCCCACAGAAGGCCCCGTCCCGACCTGAGGACTGGCTCGTCGACCGCCTCGTGCACACGGCCGGCATGAACCGCGACGACGTGCTCGCCATGACCAGCGAGCGCCGTCGACGCCTGGACGGCATACATCATCGAGCAACGATGACGATCACTCGACATCGGGGCCGCAGATGAGATCGTCGACGAGGTTCTGCCTGCCGTAGCTCGGCTCATTCTGAGTTCAAGGTGCCTCATCACGTGTGGGGTGACGAGTGCCGGACATCAGCTCGTCCATCGGCCCCGCTGCGGCCTCGACGGTCGGTGTCGTCGTGTGGCGGTAGACCGCGGACGTCACCCGGGTGCTGGCGTGTCGCCGACGTCGACCATGGCCCGCCACCGCCCGTTCTTGGGGTCCTTGACGATCGACCCCTCCCATGCTCCCCGTCGCGTCGCGGCGCACCTCCGCTGAGCTGCCGATCCCGTACGGCCTGGGCCCGGGCGCTTATGGGGAGCTGGCCGGTCTGCATGAATTCCTAGATCTTGCAGCGTCCGCGTGACGGTGAGCGGCGGCAGTCCGGTGATCTCGTACGTCGTCGAGGCGATGCCGATGCCCGCCTGATCGAGCGCCGCCAGGACCTCGCGGGACATCTCGTCCTTCATCCCGCGCACCCCGTGTACCCCGGTCAGGGCCGGGTCGGGTCGTCGAACCAGATCGACAGGAAGCCGAGCAGCAGCAGGCGCGCGAAGCCCAGGTTGATCGCCTGGCCGGTCCAGAAGCGCGCGCTCTCCGTCGTCTTCCCCCGCTGAAGCGCATCGGCCATCGCGCGAGCGACCCAGCGCAGGACCACCAGCACCGTGACCAGCACGACGGTGAGCAGCGCCTTGATGCCGTTCTCCTGCTTGCAGAACAGCAGCCGGATCCGCTCGCCGAAGACCTCGAAGTAGAAGCCCTCCTCGGCCGACCCGCCGGGACGACGACCGTGCCCGCATCCGGTGGCGACGGGAAAAGCCCGGCGAGCGTCGACGGGTCGGGAGCAGCGAGGACGAGGTCGAGGCCCATGGCCGAGTGCTTGCCCCGGCAGGTCGGAGTCCTACCACCGCGCCCGTCACGCTGCGGCGGACGACCGCCACGAGCATGACAAAGCTGTAACAACCGCGGCGTCCAGTGCTGGGCCCCACCCGCTCGGGTAGTCGAGTCGTCGACAACGCCACACGCCGAGACCCAGGAGCCTGGAGCAACCATGACGACGACAGCCACGGAGACAGACAGCCGCACCGGCAGCAGCACCGATCGCGGGGTCGCCAAGCAGGGCAGCAGCGCCCTCACCACTTCGCAGGGCAAGACCGCCATCGCCGACTCCGTCGTCGCCAAGATCGCCGGGATGGCCGCGCGCGAGGTCGACGGCGTCTACAAGATGGGCGGCGGCTCGGCCCGGGCCATCGGCACCCTGCGCGAGCGCTTCCCCGGGAGCAGCGGCCCGAGCGTGACGTCGGGCGTCACGGTCGAGGTCGGCGAGACCCAGGCCGCCATCGACCTGGAGGTCGTGGTCGAGTACGGCGTGGCCATCGGCGACCTCAGCCAGGGCATCCGGCGCAACGTGATCGGTGCCGTCGAGCGCATGACCGGGCTGCAGGTCACCGAGGTCAACATCGCCGTCGGCGACGTGCACCTGCCCGACGAGCAGGACGACACCCCGACGGAAGAGCCGCGGCCGCGCGTCCGGTGACCGAGAGCAGCTCGCCCCCCGCGCCGCCGGGTGACGTGTCCGCGGACGCGGTCGCCGAAGCTGCACTGGGGTGCCCGTGCGTCCTTTCGCTCGCGACGCAGGGACCGGCCCTGCTGGCCACCCATCTGCCCGGACGCCGGGTTGTGGGCGTGTCGATCCGCGAGGACGCGTGCGAGGTCGGCGTAGTCCTGCGCCTGGACGGGCGCCCGCTGCCTGAGCTGGCCGAGGAGGTGCGCCGCGCTGTCGAGCCGGTCGCCGGTGGCCGCCCGGTGCACGTCACCATCACCGACGTCGTGCTGCCGGACGACGACGCGAATGAGCCGTACCCCAACGAGGCGCGCACGTGAGAGGTGCGCCCCCGGACCGCCCGCGGCCCGAGCCACCGCCGCGTACGCCGAGCGAGTTCCGAGCGTTCGTCCGCCGCCACCACCCCGACGTCGGGGGTGACCCCGAGGTGTTCGCCGCCGGTGTCGCCGCCTGGCGCGCCGGCTCCGCGCCGGCCGCCGCACCGACCGTCGTCTTCTACCGCAAGCAGACGCTGCTGGCGCAGCTGCTGCAGACCCTGCTGGCGCACCTGCCCGTCCGTCGCCGTTCCCGCACGACCGATAGGAGAGCCCGATGACGAACTGCACCGCCCTCGGCCTGATCTTCGGGCTGTTCCTGGGGCTCGCCGCCGCCTTCGGCGGTATAACCGAGTTCCTGCTCGTCCTCGTCTTCGGCGCCGCCGGGCTGTTCGTGGGCCGGGTCCTCGACGGGGCGGTCGACCTGGGCGCCTACCTCGGCAAGGACCGGCAGCGCTCGTGAGCAGCGACGTCGCTGAGGTCGACGGCGCCGCCGCGGAGGTCGCCCAGCGTGGGCAGCTCGAACTGCGCGAGCGCGCCATCGAGAAGCTCGTGACCGCAGCTGCCGCCGAGGTCGACGACGTCGCCGGCCCGGTGTCCAGGGTGCTCGGACAGCAGGTCGGCCGCGCCGACCTCGACGGGCGGCCGAGCGCCGACGTGACCCTCGCCGGCGACCTGGTCACCGCGTCGGTGTCACTGTCCGTGCGCTGGCCCGCCTCGGTGCCCGACGTCGCCGACGCCGTGCGCCACCGGGTGCGCGAGCGCCTGTCCACGCTCGCCGATTTGCGCGTCGGCCACGTCGACGTGGTCGTGACCGCGCTGCCGGTCGACCGGCGCCGCCGGCGCCGGGTCGAGTAGTCGAGAGGAGGGGCCGTGCTGCTCCTGCACCTGGTGAACCGGCTGCTCGCCGTCGTGATCGCGCTCGC
This sequence comes from Frankiaceae bacterium, assembly GCA_026786045.1. Classification (GTDB taxonomy): domain Bacteria; phylum Actinomycetota; class Actinomycetes; order Mycobacteriales; family SCTD01; genus SCTD01. The sequence goes on from JAJAYV010000299.1 coordinate 4,371, forward strand.
CTTGCTCGTCCTTGCGGCGCTGGTGACCGTCGAGGTCGGGCGCTGGGCAGTCGGCGAGCCGTCCTGGATCGTGCCGTGGCGCGAGTGGACCGGGGACCTGACGGGCCTGCGCGCCGACGACGGGCGCCTCGCCGCCGTCGCGGCCGGACTGGCGGTCCTCGGGCTGCTGCTGCTGGTCTTCGAGCTCACGCCGCGCCGCCCCGACGCTTTGCGCACCGAGCCGTTGCTCGACGGCGTCCACACCGTGGTGAGCCGCAAGGGCCTGGCCAGCACCGCCGACACCGCGGCGCGGAGCGTCAACGGGGTCATCGCGGCGAGCAGCTCGGTCAGGCGCTCACGGCTGCACGTCACCGCCCGCACGCGGGTGCGAGGTGAGGGCGACGACCTGCGCGGTCGCGTGCGCAGCGCCGTCGAGCAGGCGCTGACCGACCTCGACCTCACCCGGCGACCCCGCATCCAGGTCTCTGTCACCGAGGAGTCCTGATGGGTGCCCACGCCGATCGGCTCAACCGCGTTGTATTGACGCTGCTCGGCCTCCTGCTGCTATCGCTCGGCGTCCTCGGCCTGCTGCCCGCGCTCGGGGTGCTGGGCGAGCGCTCCGACGACCTCGTCCTGCCGAGGGACGTCGAGGACTTCGTCACGAACAATGCCGGTTGGCTGTGGCCGCTGGTCGCGCTCCTGCTGGTGCTGCTCGCGCTGATCGCGCTGCGCTGGCTGGTACAGCAGCTGCGGACCGACCGGGTCGGCGACCTTGACCTGACCCGTGACCGCGCCAACGGCGAGACGCACCTCCGCGCGTCGGCCGTCACCGACGCCCTGACCACGGCCGTGGAGCAGATGCCCGGCGTCGAGAGCGCCGCCGCCCGCGTGATCCGCCGACACGGCAGCCGGGTGCTGCTGCTGAAGGTCCGGCTCGCCGACCGCGCCGACGCGGCGCAGGTCCGCCGAGCCCTGGCCCACGGGCCGCTGGCGGAACTGCGAACCGTGCTGGGCGGCTTGTCCTGGCCGGACGTCCGGGTCGAGCTGGAGCCGACGAGCAAGGGCAGCGCCCGAGCCGTCGCATGACCGGGCCCGGCCCGGCCCGGCCGGGCCGTCGGGCTCGACGGGAGCAGCCCGCGAGGGTAGGCACGACCAGGTGAGGTTGATCTGCGAGCCCTGCCGCGAGCAGGAGCACGAGCGCTGTCCGGGCCGGACCTGGTGCTACTGCCAGCACCGCCGGCCGGGCCCGGTCGAGCCCGCCACCGGCCCGCCAGGCGAGTAGCCCGGCCTCCCGCCGTGGTAGGACCCCGCGAGCACCAGCACCTCCCGCACCTCCGCCGTCCCTGACAGAAGGCAGTTCTCCCATGCGCGTGTGGCCAGGATCGGCCTACCCCCTCGGCGCCACCTACGACGGCACCGGCACCAACTTCGCCCTGTTCTCCGAGGTCGCCGACCGCGTCGAGCTGAGCCTGTTCGACGAGGACGGCACCGAGACGCGCATCCGGCTGCCCGAGCGGGACGCGTTCGTCTGGCACGGCTACCTGCCCAACGTCGGCCCCGGGCAGCGGTACGGCTACCGCGTCTCCGGGCCGTACGAACCCGAGAACGGCCACCGGTGCAACCCCAGCAAGTTGCTGCTCGACCCCTACGCCAAGGCCGTCGACGGCGACATCGACTGGTCGCAGGCCTGCTTCAGCTACACCTGGGGCGACGAGGACTCCTTCAATGACGAGGACTCCGCGCCGCACATGAGCAAGTCGGTCGTCATCAGCCCGTTCTTTGACTGGGACAACGACCGGCAGCCGCGGACCCCGTACAACGAGACGGTCATCTACGAGGCCCACGTCAAGGGGCTGACCAAGACCCACCCGGACATCCCGGAGGAGGTGCGCGGGACCTACGCCGCTCTCGCCCACCCGGTCATGCTCGATCACTACAAGAAGATCGGCGTCACCGCGATCGAGCTCATGCCGGTGCACCAGTTCGTGCACGACAAACACCTGGCCGACCGGGGCATGCGCAACTACTGGGGCTACAACACGATCGGCTTCTTCGCCCCGCACAACGACTACTCCTCGTCCGGCCAGCGCGGCCAGCAGGTCCAGGAGTTCAAGGCGATGGTCAAGGCGCTCCACGCCGAGGGCCTCGAGGTCATCCTCGACGTCGTCTACAACCACACGGCCGAGGGCAACCAGCTCGGCCCGACGCTGAGCTTCCGCGGCATCGACAACGCCGCCTACCACCGCCTGGTCGAGGGCGACGAGAAGCACTACTACGACACGACCGGCACCGGCAACACGTTGCTCATGCGGCACCCGCACACGCTGCAGCTGATCATGGACTCGCTGCGCTACTGGGTGACGGAGATGCACGTCGACGGGTTCCGCTTCGATCTCGCCTCGACGCTGGCCCGCCAGTTCCACGAGGTGGACCGGCTGTCGGCGTTCTTCGACCTGGTCCAGCAGGACCCGGTCGTCAGCCAGGCCAAGCTCATCGCCGAGCCGTGGGACGTCGGCGAGGGCGGCTACAACGTCGGTGGCTTCCCGCCGCTGTGGACCGAGTGGAACGGCAAATACCGCGACACCATGCGCGACTACTGGCGCGGCGAGCCCGAGACGCTCGCGGAGTTCGCCTCGCGCCTGACCGGCTCGGCCGACCTGTACGAGAACGACGGCCGCCGGCCGTACGCCTCGATCAACTTCGTCACCGCCCACGACGGCTTCACGATGCACGACCTCGTCTCCTACAACGACAAGCGCAACGAGGCCAACGGCGAGGGCGGCAATGACGGCGAGAGCCACAACAGCAGCTGGAACTGCGGCGTCGAGGGCGACACCGACGACCTCGAGGTCGTCGCGATGCGCGAGCAGCAGAAGCGCAACTTCCTCACCACGCTGTTCCTGAGCCAGGGCGTGCCGATGCTGCTGCACGGTGACGAGCTCGGCCGCACCCAGGGCGGCAACAACAACGTCTACGCCCAGGACAATGAGATCGCCTGGGTCGACTGGGACCGTGCCAAGGACTTCGAGGTCCTCACGGATTTCGTCTCGCGGCTGTCCGAGCTGCGCAAGGAGCACCCGGTCTTTCGGCGCCGCAGGCACTTCCGAGATCGCCCAGTGCGCGGGAGCGCCATCGAGGACATCGGCTGGTACACCCCGGCCGGCGAGGAGATGAGCGACGACGACTGGGACTCCGGCTTCGACAAGTCCGTCACCGTCTTCCTCAACGGCGACGGGATCCGCGAGCCGGACCCGCGCGGCGAGCGGGTCACCGACGACTCGTTCTTCCTCGTCTTCAACGGCAGCCACGAGGTGAGCGACTTCACGCTGCCCGACCTCGGCGCCGGCGAGCGCTGGCAGGTCGAGATCGACACGGCCGCGCCGATGCTCGGCGACGTCGAGGACCGCACCGTCAAGACCGGCGAGCCGGTCGAGGTCGAGGCCCGCTCGGTGCAGGTCCTGCGGAAGGTCTTCTAGTGCGGGTCGTCGACGGAAGGCCGGTGCCGGTCTCGACCTACCGCGTCCAGCTGCGGCCCCCATCGGGATCAGGGACTGCCGACGACCATCCCGGCTTCGGCTTCGACGACGCCGCGGCGGTCGTGCCCTACCTCGCCGACCTCGGGGTGACCCACCTCTACTGCTCCCCCTACCTGCAGGCCGCTCCCGGCTCGGCGCACGGCTACGACGTCGTCGACCACGGCCGCCTCAACGCCGAGCTCGGCGGCGAGCAGGCCTTCACGCGGATGGTCGCGGCCTGCCGCGCTGCCGGCCTGGGCATCGTGCTCGACGTGGTGCCGAACCACATGGCGGTCAGCGAGCCGCAGTCGCAGAACGCCGCGTGGTGGTCGCTGCTGCGCGACGGGCGCGACTCGCCGTACGCCGACTGGTTCGACGTGGACTGGGACAGCGCCGACAACCCCGGCAAGGTGCTCGTCCCAGTGCTCGGGGCGCCGCTCGGCGAGGTGCTTGACGAGCTCGAGCTGCTCGAGGACCGGATCCGCTACTACGACCATGAGGTCCCGATCGCGCCCGGCACCCGCGTGGACGGCGACGTGGCCGCGACCCTCGAGCGCCAGCACTACCGGCTGGCGCACTGGCGGGTCGCCGGCGAGGAGCTCGACTACCGCCGGTTCTTCGACGTGACCACCCTGGCCGGGGTGCGGGTCGAGGTGCCGGAGGTCTTCGACGCGACCCACGCGCTGCTGCTTCGGCAGGTGCGCGACGGCGTCCTCGACGGACTGCGCATCGACCACCCGGACGGCCTGGCCGACCCCGGCGGCTACCTCGACCGGCTGGCCGAGGCCACCGGCGGCGCCTGGGTCGTCGTCGAGAAGATCCTCGAGCCCGGCGAGGAGCTGCCGGCGCAGTGGGCCACGGCCGGCACGACCGGCTACGACGCGCTCAACCGGGTGCTCGGCCTGTTCGTCGACCCGGCCGGCGAGATCCCGCTCACCTCGCTGTGGACCTCGGTCACCGGCTCCGAGAAGTCGTACGAGGACGTCATCGATGAGACCAAGCATCTCGTCCTGCGCGAGGTGCTGGCCGCCGAGGTGAACCGTCTGACCGAGCTCGGCCTTCGGCTCTGCCGCACCGACCCGTCGCTGCGCGACACGACCCGGGCCGGACTGCGCGAGGCGCTGGTCGAGGTGCTGGCCGGCTTCGACGTCTACCGCGCCTACCTCCCGCCGACCGGCCCGGCCGACGCGACCGCCCGCGCCCACGTCGACGCGGCCATGGCCCGCGGGCGCACGGTGCTCCCCGGCCGGGTCGCCGAGGTCGAGGTCGTACGGCGGCTCGTCCTCGCCGAGGGGCCGTCGGGTCCGGAGGCGCGAGAGTTCGTGACCCGCTTCCAGCAGACCTGCGGTCCGGTCATGGCGAAGGGCGTCGAGGACACCGCCTTCTACCGCTACCTGCGGCTGTCGGCGCTCAACGAGGTCGGCGGCGACCCCGGTCGCTTCGGCCTACCGGTGAGGGAGTTCCACGAGGCGTGCCGGGTCCAGCAGGAGCAGTGGCCCGCGTCGATGACGACCCTGTCGACGCACGACACCAAGCGCTCCGAGGACGTCCGCGCCCGGCTGGTGCTGCTCGCGCAGTGCCCGAGCGAGTGGGGCGACGCGGTGACCCGCTGGCACGCCGCCGCCGCCCACCACCGCTCCCCCGCCGGCCCCGACGCGGCGACCGAGCAGCTCGTCTGGCAGACGCTCGTCGGTGCGTGGCCGCTGAGCGCGGACCGGGCGGTGGCCTACGTCGAGAAGGCCACCCGTGAGGCGAAGGCCCGCACGTCCTGGGTGGACCCCGAGCCGGCGTTCGACGAAGCAGTCCAGGCGTTCGTCCGGGCCGTGCTCGCCGACGAGGCGATCGTCACTGATGTCGAGTCTTTCGTGGCGCGGCTGACACCCGCCTGGCAGGTGACGGCGCTGGCGCAGAAGGCCGTGCAGCTGACGATGCCCGGCGTCGCCGACACCTACCAGGGCACCGAGCTGTGGGACCTGTCGCTGGTCGACCCCGACAACCGCCGTCCGGTCGACTACGACGCGCGGCGCGCTGCCCTGGCCGGCGTGGACGGCGGCGCGCCGTCGCTCGACGACCTCGGCACGGCCAAGCTGCACCTCGTCGCTCGCTTGCTGCGGCTGCGCCGCGAGCAGCCCGAGACGTTCCTGTCGGGGGCGTACGACGGCCTGGACGTCGGGGCCCGCGCGGTCGGCTTCATGCGCGGGGACCGGGTCCTGACGGTCGCACCGACCCGTGCGCTCGCCGTCGAGGGCACCGGGTGGGGCGCCGACGCCGTCGACCTGCCCGCGGGCAGCTGGCGCGACCTGGTGACTGGGGTGGAGCGGTCCGGGACCGTGCCGCTCGCCGAACTACTGGCCGGCTTCCCCGTGGCCGTCCTGGTGCGCGACTAGGCGCGCCCGGCCCGGGCAGGAGCGTGGCCATGACGACTCTGCGCGTGTGGGCCCCTCGACCGAGCGAGGTGGAGGTGGAGGTGGACGGGACGCGAACCCCGCTGGTCCAGGATGACGGCGGCTGGTGGACCGGGGAGGTCGGCGGGCCGGGCACCGACTACGCGCTCGTGCTCGACGGCGGCGTGCCGCGGCCGGACCCGCGCAGCGCCTGGCAGCCGCACGGCGTGCACGGCCCCTCCCGCGTCGTCGCCCACGACGCCTTCGCCTGGACCGACGCGACCTGGCGCGGCGTGGCCCTGCCCGGCAGCGTCCTCTACGAGCTGCACGTCGGGACCTTCACGCCGGCGGGCAGCTTCGACGCCGCGATCGAGCGGCTCGACCACCTCGTCGAGCTGGGCGTCAGCGCCGTCGAGCTGCTGCCGTGCAACGCCTTCGCCGGCCGCTGGGGCTGGGGCTACGACGGCGTCGCGTGGTTCGCGGTGCACGAGCCGTACGGCGGCCCGGACGGGCTCAAGCGCTTCGTCGACGCCTGCCACGCCCGCGGGCTCGGCGTCGTCATGGACGTCGTCTACAACCACCTCGGACCGGCCGGGAACTACCTGCCGGAGTTCGGCCCGTACCTCACCGAGGACCACACGACCCCGTGGGGGCCGGCGGTGAACCTCGACCGGACGGGGTCGGACGAGGTGCGCCGGTACGTGCTGGACAGCGCGCTGATGTGGCTGCGCGACTACCACGTCGACGGGCTGCGTGTCGACGCCGTGCACGCCCTGGTCGACGAGCGGGCCACCCCGCTGCTCGAAGAGCTGTCGGTCGAGGTCGAGGCGCTGGGCGCGCACCTGCACAAGCCGCTGTTCCTCATCGCCGAGAGCGACCTCAACGACGCGCGCATGGTGACGGCCCGCGAGGCGGGCGGGCTGGGCTTCGACGGGCAGTGGGCCGACGACGTCCACCACGCGCTGCACGCCAACCTCACCGGCGAGAGTGCCGGCTACTACGGCGACTTCACGGGCCTGCCGGTGCTGGCCAAGGTGCTGTCCGACGTGTTCCTCCACGACGGCCGCTGGTCGTCCTTCCGCCAGCGCACGCACGGCCGGCCGGTGCCCGCCACGGTGCCGGGGCACCGCTTCGTGGTCTACCTCCAGGACCACGACCAGGTCGGCAACCGGGCCACGGGCGACCGGATCTCCGCGACGCTGTCGGGCGGCCTGCTCAAGGTCGGGGCGGCGCTGCTGCTCACCTCGCCGTTCACCCCAATGCTGTGGATGGGCGAGGAGTGGGGCGCCCGCACGCCGTGGCTGTTCTTCTCCGACCACGAGGGCGAGCTCGGCGAGGCCGTCCGCACAGGCCGGCGGGCCGAGATGGGCTCGCACGGATGGGACACCGAAGAGGTCCCCGACCCGCAGGACGAGGCGACCGTGCGGGCCTCGACCCTCGACTGGGACGAGCTCGCGCAGGACCAGCACGCCGCGCTGCTGGCCTGGACGCGGGACCTGATCGCCCTGCGGCGGGCCCGCCCGGAGCTGTCCGACGGGCACCGCGACCGCACGGCGGTGACGTACGACGAGGCGGATCGCTGGCTGGTCGTGCGGCGCGGACGGGTGGCGATCGTGGTCAACCTGGCCGGCGAGCGCCGGTCGGTGCCACTGACCGGCAGCCCACAGGCGGTGCTGCTGGCCAGCGAGCCCGGGGTGGAGCACGCCGACCGGCAGATCTCTCTGGCGGGCGAGTCGGTCGCGGTGGTCGAGCTGGCCTGAGACCGGGCGCGCCATCGCCGCGAGCCCTATCGTCGCCGCCATGATCCCGGCGGCGCTCGAGACCGACTACCTGGTCGTCGGCGCCGGTGCGACGGGCATGGCTTTCGCCGACACCCTGCTCGCCGAGAGCGACGCCAGCATCACGATCGTCGACCGGAACGGCAAGCCGGGCGGGCACTGGAACGACGCCTACCCGTTCGTCACGCTGCACCAGCCGTCCGCCTTCTACGGCGTCGGCTCGACCGAGCTCGGCACGGGACGCAAGGACACGACCGGGCCCAACCAGGGCCTGTACGAGCTGGCCTCCGGCGCCGAGGTCAGCGGATACTACGACCGGGTCATGAGCTCGCACCTGTTGCCCAGCGGCCGGGTGCAGTACTTCCCGATGTGCGACTACGAGCGCGACGAGGCGGGCGGGCACCGGTTCCGGTCGCTGCTGTCCGGCGCGACGACGACGGTCGACGTGCGCCGCAAGGTCGTGGACGCGACGTACGGCAGTCCGTCGGTCCCGTCGACGCACGTCCCGCGCTTCTCGGTGGAGCCCGGCGTCCGGCTGGTCCCGCCCAACGCCCTGCCCGGCCTGGCCGCGGGAAGCGCCCCGCTGCCGCGCCGCTTCGTCGTGCTTGGCGGCGGCAAGACCGCCATGGACACCTGTGTCTGGCTGTTGCAGAGCGGCGCTGACCCCGACGCGATCACCTGGGTGGTGCCGCGCGACTCCTGGCTCATCAACCGGATCACGACGCAGCCCGGTGAGGAGTTCTTCGAGCACTCCATCGGGGGGCAGGCCGCACAGATGGAGGCCTTCGCGACGGCCACCGGCACCGACGACCTCTTCCTGCGGCTGGAGGCGTGCGGCGCCTTGACCCGCATCGACCGCGACCGTACGCCGACGATGTTCCACCTGGCCACGGTGTCGCCGGGCGAGGTCGAGGTGCTCCGGCAGGTGCATGGCGTCGTCCGCCTGGGGCGGGTGCGGGAGCTGCACGCGGACCGCATGGTGCTCGACGGCGGTGAGGTCGAGGTGGCGACCGACGTCCTGTTCGTCGACTGCACGGCGTCGGCCGTCGAACCCCGGCCGGTGAAGCCGGTGTTCCAGGACGACACGATCGTGCTCCAGATGCTCCGGCTCCCGCAGCCGGCGTTCAGCGCCTCGCTCATCGCCTATGTCGAGAGCCACGACGACGACGAGGAGCACAAGAACCTGCTCTGCGGCGCGGTCTTGTTCCCGCACGTGCTCGAGGACTACCCGGCCGCGATGATGACCTCGATGTGGAACCAGTTCCACTGGAGCCAGGACGAGGCCCTGCGCCGGTGGATCCGGCAGAACCGCCTGGACGGCTTCGGCCGCCTCATCGCCGGCGCGGACCGGGCCGACGAGCACAAACAGGCCGTCCTCACGCGCTACAAGGAGCAGGCGATGGCCGCGATGGACAACCTGCCGACGCTGATCGCCTCGGGGGCCGGCGGCGCCTGAGCCCGAGAAGAGGTGTCCGGCGTCATGGGTCAGCCAGCGGCGACACGGGCACAGCACCTCCCATGCGCATCGTCGTCACAGGGGCCACCGGAAACGTGGGCTCGCAGCTCCTGCCCCAGCTGCTCGATGCGCCGGAGGTGAGCTCGGTCGTCGGGCTGGCCCGGCGCCTGCCCGACTTCCCCGACCCGCGCGTCGAGTGGCACGCCCTCGACGTCGCCGAGGGCGACCTGCTCCCGGTCGTCACCGGCGCCGACGTGGTCGTCCACCTCGCCTGGCTGCTGCAGCCCGCGCACGACCCTGACGAGATGCGCCGGGTGAACGTGCAGGGCACGGCCCGGGTGCTCGACGCCGTCGCGAGGGCCGGCGTCCCCGCGCTGGTGCACGCCTCCTCGCTCGGGGCGTACTCCCCCGGGCCGAAGGACCATCGGGTCGACGAGAGCCACCCGACCCTCGGCATCCCTACCTCCCCCTATAGCCGCCACAAGGCCGAGGCCGAGCGGATGCTCGACACGTTCGAGGTCGAGCACCCCGAGCGCCGCGTCGTACGGCTCCGACCCGGCGTCGTGCTGCAGGCCGGCGCCGCGAGCGAGCTGGCCCGCTACTTCCTCGGGCCGTTCGTGCCGCAGTCGCTGGTCCGGCCCGCCTTCGTGCCCGTGGTGCCGAAGACGGACCGGCTGGCCTTCCAGGTGGTGCACGCCTCCGACATGGCCCGCGCCTACGTGCTGGCCTGCACGAAGCCGGTCACCGGCGCCTTCAACATCGCCGCCGAGCCGGTCATCGACCCGCCCACCCTCGCGGCGCTGCTCGGCGCCCGCCAGGTGCCCGTCCCGGCATCGGTGCTGCGCGGCATCGTCGAGCTGACCTGGCGACTGCACCTGCAGCCGACCGACCCGGGCTGGGTCGACATCGGCCGGCAGACCCCGCTGCTCGACACCACCCGCGCTCGCACCGTGCTGGGCTGGCAGCCGGAGAAGGACGCCGGCGAGGCCCTGCTCGAGACGGTCCGTGCGATGGGCGCCGGCGAGGGCGGCGACACCCCGGTGCTGCGCCCGCGGGCCGGTTTCCCAGCCCGCGCCTTCGAGGTCGTGCGCGGGCTGGTGCCTGGCGCCAAGGGGACCGGCTAGCCCGCCTGGCCCTGTGCCTCGCGGGCCAGGGACGTCAGCCGACTGACCGCCCGCAGGTACTTCCTGCGCAGACAGGTGCTGTCCTGTGTGGTCTGGCGCGGTCCAGGAGGCAAAAGCCGCATTCGCGCGCCCTCAACGGGCCGTTACGGCAGTCGACGGTGTCCAGTGGCGGCAAGCGTGTTAGCGAGGCGGTTAGCCGCGCAACCTCCATGCAACGTTGACCCGGCGCCAGGCCGGCGATCTTGGTCGCCGCAGCTGTGCTGCCAGCCTGACGCCCCCTCAGCCCCACGGTCAGGCGTCTGGCGCGCCGGACGCAGCCGCCCAACGGACCCGTGCGGGACCCGCTCCTCCAGGTCGGCGCCGGACCACGCCTGCCGCGTCCAGCAGCGCCTGCATGCGGCTGTTGCCCACGCCCAGCTCGCGGGCCAACGCCAGTACGGGTAGGCGGCGGCGCTCATAGCCGTCGCGCAGGTACGCCCCAGCGTCACCGGCAAAGCCGAGCTCGACGAGGCGCGCCTCCAAACGCGACGCAGCCGCGCTGGATGTCCGCTGGCGCACCGGCGCCGTCCGCTCCCCGGCACGCCGCCGGGCTTCCGCTCGAGCGCTACCTGCTGGCTGCGCCAGGTGCGACAACTCGAGCAGGCGTCCCGATCGGGCCATCTCCTGACCTACCGCCAGCCCATCTCGAGTCCTGCGGTTGCTCCCGTAGCGCTCCAACCCGAGCTGCCGCCGGCGCTCCGTTACAGCTGGGGCGCAGAGCGATGTGCCGCGACGCGAGCCGAAGGCCTCCCGATAGGCATCAGCCGTCCAGCCGTGCTGCCGCAAGTGCGTCGCCCCGAGCATCGCCAGCGCTTGCCCGCAGAGGTGGCAGACCACCCGCTCACCGCCGTCAACGGCGAGCAGCTCGCCGAATGGCGCGAACGGAGTCGCGGTGAAGGGCACGCGGGCAGCCTCCACCAATGGCGGACGGGCCGGGCCCTCCTCGCCAGCTCCGACTCAGTGCGTCACGCTCCCGGCCACCTGTCCATGTCACCGACGGCCTGAGCGGAGCCGGGGCAAGGTCGGGTATCACCACGTAGCGGCGCATGACCACAGGTCAGCATCTGAGAGCCCTCCGGGCTCGCCGTGGTTCGCGAAGATTCCGGGGGGCCTGCGGTTGCTCTTCGGCTCTGGTCAGGACCGGTCGTGGCGAGGACGCTGGCACGGTCCGTTCCGGTCGACACCGAAATCCTCCGTAGTGCCTGCGAGCCTGTAGGTCAGCATGGTAGCGGAGGGCTCCACGGGAACCGTGGACTGTTGCCTTCGAGCACGAGCGTCTGACCGGTGTTCCGCAGATGATGAGCACACGACCGGCGTGATCATGGCGCTGACCTGCGGAAACGGCCGCAGGGGCGTTGAGGGTCGTGTTACTACAGCGAGCGGGCGGGCGGGGGGGGCCCGGTCAGTCGCTGGCGGCGGTGAAGTCGAAGAAGCGCGGTGGCTCGGGCAGCTTGAGCGCGGCCAGGATGGCCTTCTGCC
>JAJAYV010000300.1 GCA_026786045.1 Frankiaceae bacterium
GCGCGGCAGATCGCCGGGCTGCTGGGGGATCCCGATGTCGGCCGGCGGCAGTTCGCGGTGGCCGTGTTGGCGGACCTGCCGGCTGCCGAGGGCGCCGCGCGGTCGCTGCTCGACGACCCGGCCGCACGGCCGTACGCGCGGATGTGGCTCGAGACGGCCGGGCACGAGGTGGCGGAGGCCTACCGGCATGCCGCGGACGACGCGCTGCTGTTCGTCGAGACGGCCGGACTGATCCTCGGCCACGCCGGTCCCGACGAGCTGGTCGCGGAGCTTCCCGGTGAGGGTCAGGACCTGCAGGTCGACCTGGTGCGGCAGCTGTGGCGGGTCGACTCGCCCTTCACCGAGCCGGTGCTGCAGGCGCTGGCCACCTCGGCTCCACCGGTGCTGAGCAAGGCGGCGCGCAAGGCGCTGTTCTCCTTCCGGTCCGCGCAGAAGGGCTGAGGCGGACGGCGCTAGCGTGCGTGCCGTGACGGCCGCGCCCTACGACAAGCTGCGGCTCACCGCGTTGCGCTACGCCGTCAACGACGAGGCCGAGCAGTACATCGCGGTGATGCGAGTGTTCACCGACGGCACCGCCGGGCTGCTGTCGGACCTGTCGGCGCGCGAGGTGGCCGACCGGCTCGGCACCGACCACGGCCTGGAGCTCGACCCCGACCTGGTCGATGCGCGGCTGTCCTACCTGGTGCAGGCCGGCAACCTGGCGCGCAGTCCGCGCGAGAGCGAGGCCCGCAGCATCCGCGAGTACCTCACGACCCGCTCGCGTTACCAGCTGACCCAGCGCGGCGAGCTGGTCCACCGCCAGGTCGAGGAGCTGCTGGGCGCGACCGACGAGGTGCGCGAGGTGTCGACCGAGATGCTCGGCGGCATCCTGTCCGGTCTGCGCGCGCTGAGGGCGTACGACCAGCAGGCCCTGGCCGAGGTCGATCCCGACGTGCTGGCCGGTCAGGTGGCCACGCTGTTCGCCCAGTTCGAGCGGCTGGTCACGAGCACCCGCGCTTTCTACGCGAGCCTGAGCCAGGTGCTGACGCGCTACGACCTCGGTCGCGAGGACTTCCAGGCGTTCAAGTCCGCGCTCATCGACTACCTGCAGCGGTTCGTCGACCAGGTCGCCCGCTCCATGCCGCCGGTCGCCGAGCTCCTCAGCCAGCTCGACCCGGAGCCGCTGCTGGCGCGGGCCAACGCCGGTGCGCGCCTGATCAACCTCGACGGCACCGGCGCCCGCCGGTCGACCGGTCTGGACGCAGCCGACTGGCAGGACCTCCGCATCTGGTTCCTGGGCGCGCCCGGGCGCCGCAGCGACGCCGAGGAGGTGCGGGCTCTGGCCACCCGCGCCATGCGCGCGCTGTTCGTCAACCTCCGCCGGCTGGCCACGAGCACCGACCGCGAGGTCAGCCGCTATGCCGACCTGGTCCGGCTGGCCCGGTGGTTCGACGCGAGCGACAACGAGACCGCCGCAGCCCTGTGGGCCTCCGCGTTCGGCCTCTACCCCTGCCGGCACCTCGGCTTCGTCGCCGACGCCGACGGCGAGCCAGCCCCCCCGACCAGCTCGTGGTGGCGTGGAGCGGTCGCCGACGTGCCGGTCATGCTGCGCGCCAGCGGGGAGCGCAAGGCTGCCGGGCAGACGGCCCGGCGCGAGGACTTCAGCGCCGTCAAGGCCCAACGACTGCGGGAGCGAGCAGTCGCCGAGGCCGAGCGGGCGGCGGCGCTCGAGGAGCTGCGCTCCGAGGCCGGCCCGATCAGTGGCCGCACCCTCAGCGACAGCGCCCGGGTGCAGCTGCTCGAGCTGCACGCCCGCGCGCTGTCCGCCGCGAGCGGACCGCTGCGCGGGCCGGCGCGCGCCACTTCAGCGCTGCCCGACGGCGGCCGGGTGTGCCTGGTGGTCACGCCGGCGCCGGGGACCATCACCGCCATCCGGAGCCCCGCCGGCAGGCTGCTGCTCCACGACCTGCAGCTCGAGCTCACGTGAGCCCGGACGTCGAGCGCAAAGACGCCCTGCGGGCGCTGCTGCTGCACCCGATGCTGACCGCCGACGGCCCGCATGCCGACGAGCTGCTGCTCGTCCGGCGGCACCGCGAGCACCTGCAGCGGCTGTGTGCCGAGGGGCTGGGGTACCGCCTGGTCGTCGAGCCGAAGGTCGCCCGGCTGTTCAAGGCCGGGCTGGGCCGCAACGGGACGCGTCCGTTGCGCAAGCGGAGCTCGACCGGGCAGGGCCGGCCCTTCGAACCACGGGCGTATGCCCTGCTGTGCCTGGCGCTGGCCGCGCTCAGCCGGTGCCCCGCCCAGCTGCTGCTCGACGAGCTGGTCGCCCAGGTGCGCAGCGCGATCGCCGACGCGGGGCTGGCCGTCGACCTCGACACGGTCAGCGACCGGCGGGCCCTCGCGGCCGCCCTGGGCACCCTGCTGGAGCTGGAGGTGCTTGTCGAGCGCGACGGCGACCTCGCGCGCTGGGCCGAGGACGGCGCGACGCAGAGCCTGCTCGACGTCCGTCGCGACCGGTTGCGGCTGCTCGTCGCCGCGGGTCTCGCCGCGGCCGAGGGTCCGCAGGACCTGCTCGACGCCGCCGCTCTGCCCAGCGCCGCCGGCGGAGCCCGCGTTGCCGTACGACGAGAGCTGCTGGAGAACCCTGTGCTCTCGGTCGAGGACCTCACCGACGAGCAGGCGGAGTGGTGGCGCCGCAGCCGTTCCCGCGAGGCCGAGTGGTTCCGCGACAACCTCGGCCTCGAGCTCGAGCTGCGGGCCGAAGGCGCTCTGGCGATCGATCCTGACGAGACGCTGACGGACGTCGCCTTCCCCGGCACCGGGTCGGCGCGGCACGCGTCGCTGCTGGTGCTGGAGCGGCTGGTGGCCGAGATCCGCGACGACGCGCGGCAGAGCGGCGCTACCTGGTGGCAGCTCGCCGGCGACGCTGTCGAACGCGCTGTGGCTACCGTCGCTGCCGATCACGGTCGCGGGCTGCGCAAGGCCTACGCCGACCTCGACCTGCTGCGGGCCGACGTGGTCCAGGTGCTGACCGACAGCCGCCTGCTGCGCGGCAACCAGCTGCACGCGGCGGCAGCGCGCTACGCGCCCGTCACGACCTACGCCGAAGGGCTGTTCTGATGGCGCGCGACCTCCACCGCTACCGGCTGTCGCGCGCGGGTGTGCTGAACGTCTGGCAGTACGA